>CAIJNJ010000086.1 GCA_903821975.1 uncultured Bacteroidota bacterium | reverse complement strand
TTTGATTGTGAATAATATTTATTGAATGATCAATTTACCGGTAGTAATTTTCACTCCATTATTTTGTACACTGTAGAAATACAAACCTGCGCACAACCCATCGCGGGAGATCGTTGTCTCATTAGCAGTTACAGGCATTTGTTTAACCACCCTGCCAATGGCATCTGTCATCGTAAATGAGGCATTGCAAAAGTTACTTACGCCCACTTTTAGCGTAGTGCTACCTGTAAAAGGATTGGGGTAAACTGATACGTTCTCCTTCGCGTTTACTTCTTTTATCGCTGTGCTACCTATATTGCTGCCAATAATTGTATAAGCACTGCTCTGTGCATCATATGAAGCGATTATATCCAGGTATGGAGATGTTATGTACCAGTTATAGTCGTAGTCTCCGACCCCCCAATATTTTTGTATACGTACCACGTTTGTGTAAGTCGCAAAAGGGGTGATAAGTGTGCCATAGCCATCGTATGTTACAGTAACGGTATTGGGGCCACCGGTTGTTTTCTGAAATGTATCTACAAATGAATCCAGGTAGCTCATTGGAAAATCCAGTGATGACTCGGGATTTGTATACACAGTGCCTGTGCCAGTGCCTGCATAGTTATTGGCAAGCTGCTCCCACCTGGACGAAGATATCCGCTCATAAACATACATAGGGCTTCCAACTGTAGGTGTAATCTCTGCACAAAAGGTGCTGGTTGGGAATGTGGAATAATAAGGGCTTGTGGAAACATCTACCACACCTATCTGACCTTCATATGTAGGGGACAATGCGCTGATGTTCCAGGTTACACCAGCACCTCCACTTCCGGGAGCTACAGTTGCGCTTGCTCCAAATATGGAATCCGTAGTTCCAACTGGGAACGGCGACATGGTATTTGTCAATACAGGCTGTGCCAACATGGAAATACTTTTCCCAAGCAGGCATATCAATAAAGCCGCTGAAGTAATAATGTTTTTCATAAAACAGATTTTTAGTTTAGAAAATGATACTGCAAAATTATTTCCGGTGTGAAGCGATGTCAATTACACTTTAGTGGTATTTAGGTGGCCGGATATTTCTTAAAAGAAGGTGCCAAATTCAATACTCAGGCCCGACATATTGTATGGCAAGGGCACATAGGTGTAGTGCGGCTGCGTATACTCTATTTGTTTGTATTTGCCCCAGACACCTTCATAATGAAGCTGTAAATATTACTTGCGCGATAGGCTGATGGGCTACCGCAAGTTTGCTGCCTGTGTTTTATATCTATCCTTTGGGATACACTTTGTTTAAAGCATCTGTGCGGGAATTGACCTGTAGCTTTTCGTAAATGTTGTGGATATGCTTGCGCACGGTTTCTATATTGATAAATAGTAAAGCGGCTATTTCTTTGTAACGATAACCTTTTGACAAATAGATGAGTATTTCCTGCTCACGTGTAGATAACTTCTCCAGTTCGTTATTTTTCTTTTCATTCTCTTTTGTAAAAAAAAATCCGATAACCTTCCGGGCTATCTGGCTGCTCATGGGTGCGCCGCCATTGTGCGCATCAGTAATTGCTTCAAGGATTTTCACCGGTGGCGTTGACTTCGTCAGGTAACCGGTGGCACCTGCCTGGAGGGCAGCAAAAATATTATCCGTATCCTCAAGAGAGGTGCACATAATGAATTGTATCTCCGGGCAAAGTACTTTCAGCCTCCGGACACATTCTGTCCCGGTCATTCCACCGGGCAGGTGTATGTCCATGAGCGCTACATCCAGGTTAAGGCTCGGTAAGATCGTTACGGCACTTTCCGCGCTTTCAAAAGCTGCCACACACTCATAGCCTTCCGTGCCATTGATCAATGCTGATAGCATCTGGCGCGTTTGCTGCTGGTCTTCTATGATTGCTACCCTGATAGTGCCCATATCCTTAGAATAAACCGTAAAAATAAACTTCAAAGCGCCCAACCGCAATTACACGATAGTAGTATTTTTCTAGACGAGGCCGGTAAAAGTGGCCCATAATGTGCAATTACTCCCTAAACTGCGGATCTCAATTTATTTATCTCTACCA
>CAIJNJ010000085.1 GCA_903821975.1 uncultured Bacteroidota bacterium | reverse complement strand
CGTTAAATTTAACTGTCAAGGATGTTCACCAGTTCCAGGTTGTCAATATGCTCAAAATGTTTTCGATTAAGCGTTGCCATTGGTAAATTATTAGCTATCGCAATTGCTGCAATGAATAGATCCGCCTTTTCAATTGTTTTTCTTTTTTGTTTAAGCTTTTTGAGAATAGAAACAGCGATATGCGCTGCGTTACTATCAAAAGGAAGAACACTCATGTCCCCTAGGATATTCTTCCAAAAAGCTAATTGTATTTGTGTTGCACCGGTGTAAATTTCAAATTCAATAATGCTGGAGATGCAAGACTCATCAAAATTATGAGTAAGAGATACGAATAGTGTTTTTTCTTTATCTTTTTTACGGAAATAGTCTATAAGAACAGAAGTATCCAATAATACTATTTTACTCTCCATCTATTAATTGATTTATGAGTGTCCTCAATAGACTGTAATTGCTGTTCCGTGAATACAGGGCCGACCAAAAGTTTTTTTCTTAATGATGAGTTTTTTGTTTTTGGTTCATCAGTCTCCAACTCTTTTTTCAGCTTTTTTTTTTGGGTGGGTGTAAGTTGCTTTACAAACAACAATAGTTGATTGAATGGTATGTTAACTTTCATTTCCATAAACTCAAAGTTAAGTATTTTTTCTTTTTACCCAAAGTGTCGACAGACTGTCACATCTTCTCTTTCAGATGCAGCAGCATATCCGCTGTCATCTTATCCAGGTCAAAATCATTTTTCCAGCCCCAGTCACTACGTGCAGCAGAATCATCTATGCTTTTGGGCCAGCCATTGGCTATGGCCTGCCTGAAATCGGGCTTGTAATCAATGGTAAAATCAGGTATGTGCTTTTGTATGGATGCTGCTATCTCTTTCGGAGTAAAACTCATAGCCGATATGTTATACGACATACGGGTTTTCATTTTTTCTACCGGCGCTTCCATTAGTTCTATGGTGCCGCGTATAGCATCATCCATATACATCATGGGCAGGCAGGTATTCTCAGAAAGGAAGCAGGTGTATTTTTTGTTCTTTAAAGCTTCATGGTATATATCCACGGCATAATCTGTAGTGCCGCCACCGGGTTCAGATTTCCAGCTTATAAGGCCGGGATAACGCAGGCTGCGCACATCAAGTCCCCAGCGTTGGTTGTAGTACTGGCACCAAAGCTCGCCGGCATACTTACTGATGCCATAAACGGTTTGTGGCTCTATTATTGTTTTTTGGGGTGTCTGGTCATGTGGGGTGCTATGGCCGAAGACCGCCATAGAACTTGGCCAGTATATTTTAGTCAGTTTTTCCTGTATGCCCAATTCTAATGTCTGCAGCAGGCTTTGCATATTTATTGCCCATGCTTTATGCGGGTCTTTCTCGCCTGTGGCAGACAGCAGCGCGGCCAGTAAGTATATCTGGGTAATACCTTCTTTTTTTACAAGAGCATGGGTAGCTGCAGCATCCATGGCATTCAGGTGCACATACGGGCCATTATCTTTCAGTAAGGGGTGGGCATCCTTTATGTCTGAAGCAATTACATTATCAGTCCCATATACCTTACGTAATGCCAGCGTAAGCTCAACACCTATTTGTCCGCCTGCACCTACGATGAGAATTTTTTCCTGTTTCATTTTTTCTGTTAGAAGGTCAAATGTAATTAAGCGATTTGGCTATTGCAGTTTAGCTATGCTCCTTTATCAGTTTAATAAAATCATCAAAAAGGTAGCGGCTGTCATGTGGGCCCGGAGTAGCCTCAGGGTGATATTGTACCGAGAACGCCGGTTTGTGCTTCATCCTGATGCCTTCTATCGATCCGTCATTAAGGTTAAGATGGGTTACCTCTACCTCTTTCGATTTTTTTATTGCTTCCGGGTCCACGCCAAAACCATGATTCTGTGTGGTGATCTCCGATTTCCCGGTGACCAGGTTTTTCACAGGGTGGTTAAGGCCACGGTGGCCGTGGTGCATCTTAAAAGTAGGTATGTCGTTCGCTCTTGCCAGCAATTGGTGCCCCAGGCAGATGCCGAAGAACGGTTTGTTGGTAGCGAGTATATCTTTTACAGTGCTTACCGCATAGTCCATAGAGGCCGGGTCGCCGGGGCCATTGGATATAAAGTAGCCGTGCGGTTCAAATTTCTTAAGCTCTTCGATGCCTGTCTTTGCAGGGAACACTTTGATGTAAGCATTCCTTTGCAGCAGGCTTTCCAGTATGTATTTCTTTACACCGTAGTCCATTACTGCTATTCGTATGGCAGCATCCGGTGAGCCAAGGGTGTAT
Source organism: uncultured Bacteroidota bacterium (assembly GCA_903821975.1). Lineage (GTDB taxonomy): Bacteria > Bacteroidota > Bacteroidia > Chitinophagales > Chitinophagaceae > Nemorincola. The sequence continues at coordinate 3,335 of CAIJNJ010000085.1, read as the reverse complement.
GCTTCCTTGGTAGATATTTGTGAGGACAACTCCAATCCGGCCATATCCGGCACTTTGGCAAGTGCATCGGCAAGGCTTTTCTCATCAGTGAGCTCGGTAGATATGATGCAGTTCATAGCGCCCTTGCTGCGGATGTGTTGCACAAGCGCACGGGTATCCACATCATATATCGCTATCAGGTTGTTCTTTACAAGGTAGTTTTCAAGGCTGTCATTGGCTGTCATCCGGGAGTACCTGTGCGATATGTTCTTGCATATCAGGCCGCTGATCTTTATGGAGTCACTTTCCACATCTACGTCTTTCACCCCATAATTGCCTACATAGGCGTTGTTCATGATCAGTATCTGCCCGGTATAGGATGGGTCGGTAAAGACCTCCTGGTAACCGGTCATCCCGGTATTGAAACATATCTCGCCTCCGGTGGTGCCTTTTGCGCCAAAAGATATTCCTTTAAAGAGCGTACCATCCTGCAGTAATAACCAGGCCGGTGTATTCGTTTGAGTTGGAGTCATTGAAAAAACAAATTGTGCAAATGTAACTCTAATTCTCCTGAAAATATGCCCGTTTGGCGGCATGTGTGCAAATGTGGAAAACATTCACATTCCGATGGCATTATTTATGTGCAAAATCAATAGGTACATAGAAGGGCAGGCCAAAAAATCACCCTTTTTGAATGAGAATGCCTTCGTAATTTTATATATATAAATTCATGAACCACTCAAACATTTTTATGGACACACATTACAACGAGATCGAAGTCAATGACGGCGCAAATGAAATGGATCCATCAGCGCAGAATGTTACGCAGCAAGGGAATGAAGAAGCGCCAACCCAGCCCGGCAGAAAAAAATACCACTCATCGGCTTTATACGCAGCCAGTATGTGGCATAGTACAGTAAAGCATGTAAAGCCACCGCATAGCGGAGGCAGCCTGCTACCTACACAGGCATAGTAATACTATTTTCAGGTAATTGAGATCAGAAGTGGCCTACACTTTTGACAGGGACTTTTTGAGGAAGTCGATCACCTTTACCTCGGTGGCGTCTACTTCGCGCATATCTGCAAGCATTACAGATACCCAGTCGGTAAGGTGTATGAAGTAGAATACTTTCTCCCAGTAGCCCTTTCCTTCAGAGTAGATCTCTACGATGTTGGAGGTGTATTTTTTAAAAACCTTCTTATTTATCTCCATGCGTGTTTGCACACGCTCATAGTCATCCTTATTCCTGAGTATGATCACGGCCTTATCCTGGGCCTGGTCGCGCCAGCCTACCAGTTCATTGTGGTTCATTTCAGGTATTGCACCGTGCCAGCATAGTAACTTGCTGTTCTCGTTCAGTTGTTGGCGAAAGCGTATGGCTACACCTTCAAAAGTGCTCGATGAATATATTATCGGCAGTTTACCAAATATCTTCTTTGATATGGCAAGTGCTTTTTTCTGTGTTTCATTTTCTCCAGCCTTCATATCCTTGATGGCTGCTTTTATTTCTCTTTCGAATTGTGAGCCTATCAGCCCGAAGTGCGACAATGTATACAGAATCTGTACTACTGAATAACCGATACATGCACGCGGAGGCATACCAGCAGGAACAAGAACGCAATCCAGTTTCTTTTTGTTTGCAAACTCCGCTATCTGCCCGCCGGACGTGATGCATACTACAGTGGCCTTAGCTTTTTTTGCCTGGTGCAGTGCCATAACTGTTTCTTCCGTATTGCCGGAATAAGAGCATACGATCACCAGCGATTTCTTGCTTACAAACGAAGGAAGGGTGTAATCCTTGTTAACGATGAAAGGTATCTTGAGTTTATCAAAAACATAATTCTGAACGATGGAGCCGCCAATGCCGCTGCCGCCAAGTCCGGTCACTACAACATTGCTAAATTCTGTTGCAGGTGTTATGAAACGATGATTTTTTCCTATTATTATTGCTTCTTGAAGTTGTATTGGAAAGTCCAGTACTAATTTTTTCATCTGAAATTGGTTGTTTTGATGTCCAAACATAGTAAAATTGGCATTAAGGGAGAACAAATTGCTGCTAACTTTTTGCTAAATAAAGGATATAGTATCCTGCACCGCAACTGGCGCAGCGGTAAAAAGGAAATAGATATCATCGCCCAAAAGGACGATGTCGTCGTAATTGTGGAGATAAAGACCCGCACGAATTTCGATTTTGGCTTCCCCGAGGAGGCTGTAACCCGCAATAAACAGGCTTTTTTAAAGAGCGCCGCCGCCGCTTTTATAGATAACAATCCTCAATATCCGATTATTAGATTTGATATTATTAGTATTTTAATGGATGAAAGCGTCGTAAAAGAGATCGTTCATTTTGAAGAGGCGTTTTATTAAAACCACCTCCTGGCCCAATAATATCTTTTTATCTTTCCGCATTAATACCTGATTTGCAGTAATTTTATAACATATCCATACAGATAAACATGAAAAAACTATTTACACTTATTGCCATCGCGCTTTATTTGCCGGTTGCACAAGCGCAGGATTTGTCGAAGCCACGATTGTCGGCATTCACCCGGCAATACATTGAAGCAACTAAAAAACTCGCCGACAGCAAGACCCGCCTGCCGGAATATGTTTATAAAAAGATCAACAACAAAGTGTACATCAGCGCCTTCATTAAGGTGGGCACCGATATAGACCAATCCAAACTAACTGCATTAGGCGTATTGATAGGCACCAAGGCCGGCAACATTTGGACCGCACAAATCCCGGTGGAAAATGTAAGCCAGTTTATTACAGTGAGTGGTATCAAATACATAGACCTTGATGCACCTATCATTCCTTCTCTTGATTCTGCCCGCAAACAGACTAAGGCAGACTCAGCACAGATGGGCATCTACCTGCCTATGCCCATGACCGGCAAGAATGTGATCGTAGGTGTTATAGATGCCGGTTTTGATTTCACGCATCCCACAATGTACGATACTACATACAGCCAGTACCGTATAAAGAGGGTATGGACGCAGAAAATACCGGGTACACCACCATCTGGCTTTGCTTATGGTAATGAAATGACCGATACCAATGTGATAAAGGCAAGAGGTTATGACACAGCGATCTTGTCTCATGGTACGCACGTAACGGGTATTGCTGCCGGGTCAGGGTATGGCAGTAGTGGTACCAATAACAAATTCAGGGGTATGGCTTTCGAGAGCGATATTTTACTGGTAGGCATCATGCCTGCGCCTGGCGAATGGGCTGTAGCAGGAGAGTCTGACATCGTGGACGGGATGAACTATATATACAACTATGCCACTTCGGTAGGCAAGCCTGCAGTTATCAACCTGAGCTGGGGTGCCACGATAGGCCCGCATGATGG
>CAIJNJ010000084.1 GCA_903821975.1 uncultured Bacteroidota bacterium | reverse complement strand
TTACGGTCTTTAACGGCCCTCGTTATCCATTGATAGCCGCGATCTATATTGGATTTGTTAAACCAGTCTTGCTTGTAGCAGGTGATCACGTCTTTTGCCGGGTCAAATTCCAGCATTAACGTATTTCCAAAATCCGGAGATCCGTCATATAAGCCTTCATAGTCTGCTACGACCAGAAATGAGCTGAATACTTTGAAGGCCTTCGGAAATGAAAAGGTGTTCTTTGCGATGGATGGCTCAATAATATATTTCAGTGTGGAAATTGGCTCCGGAGCAAAGCGAAACAATTCTTTGCTGCCATGAAAGTCAAGGATTGCCTGGTCTGTTTTGTCAAGGTTCCTGAGTTCTGCAGCATTATACAACTGTATTGTTACACAGGGGTTACCTGTTTCCTGTTTAGTAACCCTGTTCCAGATCAAAAACTTTGATGCATCGGGGAGCGGGAAAATGTAATTGTATGCTTTTACGAATCCCAGGATGTTGTCTGCCTCATCGTGAAGTACAGTTATGCCTACGTATTCATCGCCAACCTTTTCAATAAACCTCCAGCATAATTTTCTCCCGTTATTAATAATTGCGGGAGCGTCCCTGGTAAAATACCATGGTGCAAGGAATGGGGCGCTGTCAAACAGGTTAGTGATCGGTGCCGGTTCTTTCTTTTTGAAAAGATCTTTGAGAATGGAAAGGTTCATAACAATGCAAGATAAAATCAAAATGGGAACAATCACTGTCGATTATCGCATTTTAAAACAAAAAAGCTATCCTGTGAAAGATAGCTTCTTATTTATGCCGTTACTTGTTTTCTTAGTGTTGAGTGGTATCCTTTTTTAATTTGCGCTTTTCCAGCAACAGGCCCGCTCCTGCGCCTACAACAGCGCCAAGACCACCGCCTATAGCAGCATCCTGTTTTTTAAACTTATCATTTTTGCCGACTACGGCGCCTCCTATAGCTCCGGCTCCGGCGCCTATAAGAGCTCCCTCAGCAGCACTTTTCAATTCTTTTTTGTGGTCGGCTTTCTTTTTTGCTGCCAGATCCTCAGCACTAGGTGATATCACGGTGTTGTTAACGACTGGTGCCGAATAAGTAACGGGCACCGGTGCCGGAGTTACTGCGTTATTTACTGTTGCTCTGCCGCCATACGAGCGGTTGTGATCGTTAGAATTGGAATACGATTCATGGTTGCGTCTCACCGGTGCCGATGTTTCAGCGGCGGGAACGCTTGTCACCGTAGCCGCGCTATTCATAGAGTCTATAAGGTGCTGCTTCATGAGTGCCTGCGACATAGAGTCGATTTTCGCCTGGCTCGATTTATCAGTGTTTTGTTGACTGTTGCCGCACGATACAAAAAATATAGCCATCGCCGCAGAGTATGATATCTTCTTTATTTGTCTGAATGTTGTTTGCATTCCTTAAATGTTGTAAAGACCATGCCAACTGTAAATAAATCCGGAAGGTTTTAAATACATATATGGTGGAGACCTAGAGAGGCACGGCTACAGTGATTTAAAGTAAATAACCTTTGCTGGATCACACAAAAATGGGAACTATTAATCACTACCAATTATCCCACTTATTATGATTCCTTCTGTCAGGTCATTTTACTCGTCGATCTGCTCTGCATCGTCATTATCATAAGCCGGAGGTGTAGGTGGTATCAGAAACATAAGTAAAGTAGACCCTATAATACACACGGACGCTACTGGGTAATGAAAAGAAAGTGCGAGAGGTATTCCTACCAAAGTTGTGGAAGCAATTAACTTATAAGCAAGCCCGTTAAGAAATGATGTACGCAGATGAGGATCTACAAGCCGGTGTTTATGCCCCGCATACAATGTCATAATTAATACCAATGGAGGAGGAATAATGAAGCCCACACAAAAGATTGTAACGGCGGCATTTGTATATTCCCGGTCATTAACAAAATCGCCGAATATTGCGGTCGTAAATGGCATAAATGCAACAGACATCAGAAAGAATATGTTTATGACATTAAAAACATGATTTGTCTTTTTTATAAACGTAAACATCCAGTGATGATTTGACCAGTATATCCCTATTACAAAAAAACTAATGACGTATGCTAAGTAACTGGGCCAGAGATGCAGCAAGTAGTTATACAAGCCGCCTGCGTGCAATAGTTCTTCATGTTTTGGTATTTTGATCTCAAGTACAAGTAATGTAATAGCGATGGCAAAGACACCGTCGCTAAACATTTCAAGCCTGTCTTTGCTCATTTTGTAATTAAGTCGCTGCATATTGGTCGATTAGGGGACTAAAATAGTCATTAGCGTCGTGAAACAAAAAAAGCCCGGCATGCGGATGAACCTGGCAAAAGTTAGGATGATCTGACCTGGGTAATGCATTGCCTGTGCTGTAGACAACTCTATTTTTGAATATAGGCTACATTATAGACGCCGGACATAACGTTGGGATCGCCGAATTGCTGCCCATTCAGTGTGTAAGATACGGTATTGTTACTGCATCCATATTTAACAAGATCATCAACAAGGCCTGTCTGAATTTTTTCTGTGTAGTGATTACCCAGGGTGATACCGCTTATAGTATAAACAGTGGTTGAGGCCGGCAATTTGATCTTGTAATCATGGTCGTCATCAAGGTGGCCCAGAAATTGCATCGTGTCCGAAGTGCCAACCTGCTGACAGTAAGTGGATACAGAATCAATCAAACTATCAAACAGATTATCTTTTTTATAGACAAATAGCGTTGTATTCTTAGCCTCTTCATAAGTGTAGCCCACGAAGTATACCTCGACCCCGGCTGCACCACATTGTAAAGTTTGTGTTCTGCACGAAAAAAGGGAAAACACCAGGATAGTACTTAACGCATATAAGGCTTTCATACGGGCAATTTACAAGAAAAGACGGGTTTATTAAAGAAATGGGTTGGGTGTATAGGCCGGGAGCGGGTCCATTATTACTATTAAGTGTATCAAATAATGTAAAAATGGGAATAATTATGCATTAGA
>CAIJNJ010000083.1 GCA_903821975.1 uncultured Bacteroidota bacterium | reverse complement strand
TGTGCATCATCTACAAAAAGACGGAACTGGTATTTCTCTCTCAGTACAGCTATCTCCCTTATTTTGCCCTGGTTGCCACTCATCCCGAATACGCCTTCGGTGATCACAAGTATCCCGCCGCCTGTTTTCTTCACCATTTCGGTAGCGCGTGCCAGTTGTTTATCACAGTCAGCTATATCGTTGTGTTTGTATACATAGCGGTGGCTCGGTATCAGGCGAAGGCCATCTATGATACATGCGTGTGATTCAGCATCATATACCACCACATCGTGGCGACCACAAAGTGCGTCTATTGTAGACACCATACCCTGGTACCCGAAATTGAACAGCATAGCATCTTCCTTGCCTACAAAACCAGCCAGTTGTTTTTCAAGTTGTTGGTGGATATCCGAGTTACCACTCATCATACGTGCACCCATTGGTGAGGCCAAACCATACTTAGCCGCCGCTTCAGCATCTGCCTTACGCACTTCAGGGTGGTTAGCCAGCCCCAGGTAGTTATTAAGACTCCATATTATCTTTTCCTTACCCATGAATTTCATGCGGTTACCTATCTCGCCTTCCAGCTTTGGGAAAGCGAAGTATCCCGGTGATTTTTCAGCGTAGTCTCCTATTGGCCCTAGTCTGTTCTCGAATTTTGCGAATATGTCCATAATGTGTATGTTTGATTATACTAAATAGAAATCCTGCGCGAAATTAATAAAAATATAACTGTCCGTTCATTTACTAATTCGCACTTTTGTGTCAAATAATATTAATGAAACGTTATCTTATTGCATTTTTAGCGCTGATAGTATTTTTTTCTTCATGTGTAAGAAAAACAGCTACTGTTGAAAGACCAAAACTGGTAATCGGCCTTGTCATTGACCAGATGCGGTGGGACTACCTCTATCGCTATTATCAGAAATATGGTAACGATGGTTTTAAACGCCTGATGAACGGCGGCTATAATTGCCAGAATACAATGGTCGATTACCTGCCATCTTTTACCGGCCCCGGCCATAGTTGCATATATACAGGCTCTGTTCCTTCCATTCATGGTATTGCAGGTAACAACTGGATCGATAACCACACCGGCCGCAATTGGTATTGTGTAGATGATGATAACGTATACCAGGTCGGTGATACTTCTAAAAAGCCATCTTACAGCCCCCGCAATTTACTGACTACAACAATCACTGACGAACTGCGCCTTGCCACCAACTTCAGGTCACGGGTATATGGCGTCGCCATAAAAGACAGGGGGGCAGTACTACCTGCGGGGCATGCTGCTAATGCCGCCTATTGGTACAACGAAAAAACAGGTGACTTCGTAACCAGCACTTATTACGATACTGCTTATCAAAATCCTGATTGGCTTAAAGCATTCAACAAAAGAAACCTTGCTGACAGCCTTGCAAAGCAGAACTGGACATTGCTTTACGACATAGCAGCATATACGCAAAGCACCGCAGATAACAATTTATATGAGGACGCATTCAAAGGCGAGAGCGAACCTGTATTCCCGCACAAGTTCAGCGGAATGGCTAAGGCCGATCGCCTCGGTGCGATAAAGACAATGCCTGCAGGTAACACACTTACGCTGGAAATGGCCAAGGCATGTATAGATGGTGCGCAGGGTGGCAAACTGGGTAGCGGCACTGATGCTGATTTCCTTTGTGTCAGCTTGTCAAGCACGGACTATGCAGGTCACCAGTTTGCCCCTAATGCTGTGGAACTGGAAGATATGTATATAAAGCTCGATCAGGAGATCGCATCATTCCTTAAGTACCTCGACAAAACAGTAGGGAAGGATAACTACCTGCTCTTCCTTACAGCAGATCATGGCGGTGCACATAACCCACAATTTCTAAAGGACAAAAAAATACCGGCAGGTATTTCTTTCAACCTCACCGATGATCTTAACCAGTATTTGAAGGATCTTTTCAAAAAGGATGTAAAGTACGTGAACAGCGTGCTTAACTACCAGGTATATCTAAATGATACCTTGCTAAAAGATAATAAGGCCTTCAATCGCGATGAGATAAAAACTGCAATCCGCCATTGGATACTGGATGTAATGCCTAAGAAGTACATGGTGCCGGTATCTTACGTGATAGACATGGAGGATATGAATAAAGCGCCTATTCCCGAGCCGATACACAGAATGGCAGTAAATGGCTATAATTATTCCAGGAGCGGCTGCCTGCAGATAATCTTAAACCCCGGCTGGTTTGAATCTGATCGGTTTACCGGCACCACCCACGGCAACTGGAATCCTTACGACGCACATATTCCGCTGCTGTGGTATGGCTGGCACATCCATAAAGGAGAAACGCATAGGGTAGTAAATATGACTGATATCAGCGCCACGCTGGCGGCATTATTACATGTACAAATGCCGAATGGTTGCATCGGAAAACCTATTACGGAGCTTGTGAAGTAACTAAATTTGGTAGCTTTATAAGAGTAGCTAAAGAGGCGGTAACTTATCAACCATTCAACCTATCAACCTGCTACTTACTTAATAGCTTTATTGGACTAACTGAAGAGGGGCACTTATCAACCTTTCAACTTATCAACTTATTACTTACTTCCGGCAGGCTTATGTTTCTTTTTCTCAGTCCTGATGAGTGGCAGGGCCTCGCGGAAATTGATCAGCGTAGTGTTTATCCTTGTTTTCATTTCGTCTTTACCGCTTTTTCCTCTCGCCAGTATATCTATACGGGCCACATTGTCAAACATGTCCCTTACTTTGATAACACTGGAGCTTGATTTCAGAGAATGAGCGCGTCTTTGTATCGCATCATAGTCATCAGTCTCCATGATCAATTGTTCAAGAATGTCGAGACTTTTGGGTACGGTGTCGAGAAATAAATTGAGTACTTCGTAAATGTAGGTACTGTCATTTCCGGATATTTCCTGCAGGTAACTGAGATCTAATAAAGGGGCTTCCATACCATTGCTTTTTTATGGAGTGAATTTATTTTCTTTTATCACACTTAAAATTGATTCGCATAAACTGTTAGGCTCAATAGGTTTTGTAATACAGGCATTCATTCCCCTTTTGATACATTCATCGTATTCTTCATCCCAGTTACTGGCGGTTAAGCCTATTATAGGTATGTTGCTTTTCATGGTATTCCTTATGTATTCTGTAGCCTCGTAGCCGTCCATTTCAGGCATATGCACGTCCATCATAACAAGGTCACAATTATTTTTTTGTAAAAAATCAATTGCCTCCCTGCCATTGAATGCCGAATCAACGATCGCACCCTGCTTTTTCAGAATAAAGTGCGCCACCTTCTGACTAAGCTCATTGTCCTCAGTAACCAATATTTTCAGTCCGGTCAGCACGTGTGTTATTATAACTTATTTGTCTTGTTCTTTGACCCAATATGTACAGTACAATATATTATTGCGTGAATAGCAGCGAAAATCAATGAAAAATAATATAAAACAGTATCATTGGCACCTTCATTATTATGATGTAAAAACCCTACGATTGCCAACAATCCTACTAATCCAAATCCGGTAAGTGCAACTGTCCTATAACTCTTACCGTCGAAAAGATCTTTATTCAAAAAACTTTTCCGCATACCATAGAAAATATAAACATCTAGACCGATCATCATCCATACAATTAAGCGTATCCATGTGTCTAATGGCAAGAATACCATCATAAACAAGCAAGTGAAGATGCCCAAAATTGGTATTAATGGCACTAAAGGCGTTCTAAAAGCGCGGGGAGCTTCTGGCATTCTTTTTCGCATTATTATTACTCCCACACACACAAGAATAAATGCAAATAGTGTACCTATACTTGTCATTTCTCCCACTACTCGTGCAGGAACGAAAGCCGCGAAAAGGCTTACAAAAAGCATAAATAGGAAATTGTTTCTTGCTGGGGTGCGAAATTTATGATGAAGATGAGAAAAGATTGATGGCAATAGGCCGTCGTGACTCATTGAATAAAATACGCGAGATTGACCCATTAGCATTACAAGTATTACCGAAGAGTATCCACCAAGAATAGCAATAATGATAGCTTTGTTCAGCCAAGGGTAATCAGGAGTTACAACTCCATTTGCCCCAATTGTACCCATATGGTCTATGGCTACAGCAACAGGAGCAATCCCATCTTTTCCGGCAAATTGCTGATAATTCGAAACTCCTGTCATTACATGTGCAAATAGAATGTACAATACCGTACAAATAGCTAGTGACAATAAAATGCCTATCGGCATATCTCTCTTAGGGTTCTTTGCTTCTTGTGCTGCCGTTGATACAGCATCAAATCCTATATAAGCGAAAAATACGATTGCTGCAGCTCGAATTATACCACTAAAACCATATTCTCCGAATTTTCCCAAATTTGGTGGTATATATGGGTGATAATTTTCTGGGTGAATATATTTCCAGCCCAACGCAATAAAAATCAATACTACGGCTACTTTTAGGGTCACGATGATGCCGTTAACAACTGCGGATTCTCTGGTTCCTTTGATTAATAGCAAGGACATTAATACTATAATAAAAACCGCAGGTAAGTTTATTATTCCCCCATCAAAAGGGGAGAGTGTCCATTCTGTGCTGAGGTGTATATTATAATAATCAAAAAATTTAACCAGATAG
>CAIJNJ010000082.1 GCA_903821975.1 uncultured Bacteroidota bacterium | reverse complement strand
TTTTAAATTTATATCGCCATAATATTTTAACCGCTTAGTAGCTTTTAGTTCATAAATCTGTTTCAAATTCTATATCCATTAAATAAGTTAGTCTACGATATATAACATTTTATTTTGTTTTAAAGAAATATAAAAACTGGCACAGATGTTGCCCATATGTTTTATTAATTCTCTATAACATTCTGTATGAAGGTTGCTATACCCTTGCTTTTTATGGTTATTTCAGGCGCTGCTTATGCGCAGACATTTCGTGGGCAAAGCGAGTTTTCCGGGTCTTATGGTATTGGTTCATTTCAGGAGATCATGCAGAGTTCATTCGGGTTCGGCGGCGGCTCCGGATATACGTCTGTTGATAATGCAACGGGTAATTTATTCATTAATTACAGGTACTATTTAAGTAACCGTATTGCTGTTGGTATTGTGGTGGGCAAGGAGCAATTCAGCACATCTTCTTTCGATGATTATTATAATTCTAATGGAGGTCCGTACAGGAAAGCAACTTATAATTACACCACTGTCGCTACAGAGTTTTTAGTGAACTATTTAAATAAGCGATGGGTCAGATTATATACTTATTTTGGCTCCGGCTGTTCTTTTTATAAGGTAAATAGTTCTGAATATGATGTAGCAAATATAGGCTGGGTAAGCACTGGCTCTGGTGATCATGTTGGGTTTAACTTACAGTACGTACCGGTGGCAGTTAGTGTCGGCGGTATGCTTTCCGGTTTTTTTGAACTGGGAATGGGTTATAAAGGTTTCGTGAACGGAGGCTTATCTTTTCGGTTTCCGTATCACCGACCAGTTAAAAATTTCAAGTACGTAAAACAAAGGTATTAATGAGACATTTTTTGAAACAAACTTTACTCAGCATTCTAATAGCTTCTTTTTCTTTCAATGCCTTTGCGCAATTCAGGTCGGGAAACCAGGAGGTAAGCATTGGTGCAGGTATTCTTACCTCCGAGCAACTGTTTGATGGTACAACGGGAGGGCTGCTCCTGCCCGTTATGCGTCAATACAAGGATAATAGCCCGTTTGGTATTTGTTTTGTCGATTATAAATATTTTGTCAACAGGCGTTTTACTGTTGGTGTTTTTGCCGGCATCGAATCAGAAAAAGGTGATTGGTTTTACGACTATATACAGGGAAACAAACCCGATAATTGGAGCGCAAGCAAAATAGGTACTTTTTCAAGGATCGCGTATACAATAGCCCCTGAAGTATCGATCACTTATAGAAATGAGAAAAACGTTCGCATATATTCTACGCTCGGTATGGGTGTTACCATTAAAATGGAAACCGATCATTATACCCTTATATATTCCTACTACAATCAGGGATATACTTATGGTCCCGGCTATAGCGGTTCGCCCACAAAATCAAATGACATTGCTAAATTCAATGCTTATTATTCTCCCTTTGGACTCAGCTTTGGTCGTAAATTGAGAGGTATCATTGAACTTGGTATTGGCTATAAAGGCATCTTTAATGGAGGCCTCGCATATAAGATAGACACGCGCAAACACAGGACAGTAAAGAATTCTGATAAAGTACCTCAGTCCGAAAAAAAGTAGATGACAAGAGTTTGTACGCACACTGGCGCGAGTCTGTAGCCAGGCCCGTGCGCCGCTGACTCTAAATTATATAATCAACTTTATTCCGAATAGCGCTCATTCGACCCTGCCTACCTGCCGGCAGGCTCACCCGCTCCAAGCCTCCTGACTGCGTGCCGCCTTAGCTTTAGCGGTGGCGCAGCGAAGTCGAAGGAGGAGAGGGCCGGGGAGAGGCTTTTACCATCAAAAAAAATACATCACAGATCGCAGCCGGTTTATGACAATACACTTTTCGTACTATCATTAAAATCCATTTTGCTCAAACCAAAAAATCAACACAACTTTACACCTAAACCTGAAATTTGTTGAGCTGTTATACCAATTAGACTTGTAAAATGCACTTTAGAAAACTGCTGTAGTTGCCCAGGCCTTCAGGCCGGGGTAATGAAAACACCATCATTCTCGGCTTTAGCCAAAATAAATAACATGGGGTAAT
>CAIJNJ010000081.1 GCA_903821975.1 uncultured Bacteroidota bacterium | reverse complement strand
CTAAAGTAATTTAATTGTAACAATGTGGGAAATGCTGAGGACGCGATTAATGGACAGATATTATATTGAATACTATCATGGATGATCAGGATAATGTAATTTCGCCTGCCATATCCAAGTATATGTCAAAAAAACACACATCCAGGCCAGATGGACTGGCATACTCAACAGACCAGAATTTTTTCAATAGTTTTCCTGAGCGGGAAAATGCTGATACCCTGCCTAAGGAAAAGCAAAAGCTGAGGGTAACCCTCGACAAAAAGCAGCGGGCCGGAAAGGTGGTTACTCTGATAGATGGATTTATAGGGACCGTTGATGACATGGAGGCACTTGGTAAACAGCTAAAGACCAAGTGCGGTGCAGGTGGCAGCGCGAAAGAAGGGTGGATAATAATACAGGGGGACTATAAAGAAAAAATTATTACATGGCTGAAGGACTGGGGCTATGTTTTAACCAAATGATAAATGTATTTTTGCCCATCATTTTTACTACATGTTACAGGATATAAAAATATTGAACGAGAAAGAGACCCGTGGTGGTTTCGGAGAAGGCATATTGGAAGCGGGACGTACCGATCCTAATGTGGTTGCGCTGACTGCCGACCTAGCGGGGTCGCTGAAATTAAATGCGTTCATAAAAGAATTCCCTGACCGCTTTGTGCAATGTGGTATAGCAGAAGCGAACATGATAGGAGTGGCCGCTGGTCTTACTATTGGGGGGAAGATACCATTCACCACTACTTTCGCTAACTTTTCTACTTCCCGCGTATATGACCAGATCCGTCAATCGGTGGCATATAGCGGCAAAAATGTAAAGATATGTGCATCTCATGCCGGCCTTACGCTTGGTGAGGATGGTGCTACACACCAAGTGCTTGAAGATATTGGTATGATGAAAATGCTGCCTGGCATGACCGTTATAGTGCCTTGCGATTTTAATCAGACAAAGGCAGCAACGATAGCTATTGCTCAGCATGAAGGTCCGGTGTATCTGCGTTTCGGAAGGCCAAAGTGGCCCAATTTCACTGCAGAAGGTCAGCACTTTGAGATAGGTAAAGCACAATTACTTGCTGAAGGCACTGATGTAAGCATATTTGCATGCGGACATTTGGTTTGGCTTGCAGTTGAAGCAGCACGCATGCTTGCTGAAAAAGGGATCTCTGCTGAAGTCATCAACATACACACAATAAAGCCACTTGATGAAGAGGCAGTAATAAGATCGATACAGAAAACAATATGTATCGTTACTGCTGAAGAGCACCAGATAAATGGGGGGCTCGGTGACAGTATCGCCAATGTTGCGGGCCGGGAGTGCCCTGTGCCGCATGAATATGTTGCAGTGATGGATACTTTTGGGGAAAGTGGGGTACCAAAGGACCTACTGACCAAGTATGGGCTTACAAAAGAGCATATCGCTGCTGCTGCAGAAAAGGCCATAAGCAGGAAATAGTTCCCTGATGAAAAATATCAGCTTTTTGACCCTTAAATGTAACCATCTATAAATAAAGATCAGGTTCTAAGAGACCCTAAACTCGAAAAGTATTAAAATTACTCACCTTTTGCTAAATAGAATATCG
>CAIJNJ010000080.1 GCA_903821975.1 uncultured Bacteroidota bacterium | reverse complement strand
TTTGTAGATATTGGCGCTTTTCATCCTTACAGATTGTCAAACACTTTCCTGTTTTACAGGAAAGGGTGGAACGGAATAAATATTGATGCCGCACCCGGTAGTATGGAGCCATTTAATAAACTAAGGCCACGGGATATAAATATAGAAGCGGCAATAAGTGAGAATAAAGAGCAACTCACCTACTACTTCCTGGGCAAAGGTAACCCTATGAATACTTTCTCAAAAGATTTCTTAGATAAGCTCGGCTACAAGGATAAAATAGAAAAAGTAATTGATATTACTACACAAAGGCTGGATAGCATTCTTGAAAAATACGCACCAGGAAAAGAGATCAACTTTATGTCTGTTGATGTGGAAGGCCTTGAAATTTCTGTTCTGAGGTCCAATAATTGGGAGAAATTCAGACCAAATGTCATTTTACTGGAGACCTTTGAATTAATGAACGACCGCAATGATTATGATGTGGAGGTCAAAAATTTTCTTTACGGCAAGGGTTATAAAGTGGTGTGCAAAACAACCAACGGTATCTACTTTTTACGCAATGATTTACAGTTGAATGCGTACAATCACATACTTTTTTCGTGATTTTGTCCCATAATAGGATCCAAAAACGCAGAAAAATAAGCCCATAATTACCTTACTTAAATAATTTTATTAAATTAGAGGTAGTATGAGATAACGCATTTCTGTGGAACCAGGTATGGTTGTTATAACTAAAGCACAAAAACCAAATCTACATATATGGCTTCATTTGATGCAGGCACCACGGGCTTTATGCTCCTCGCCACAAGTCTTGTAATGTTAATGACACCTGGCCTCGCGTTTTTCTACGGTGGCCTTGCCGGTAAGCGCAATATCCTTGGAATAATGATACAGAGTTTCGTGTCCATGGGTATTACCACCATTATGTGGTATTTATGTGGCTATTCATTATGCTTTAGTGGTAACGAGATGGGTGGTGTTATTGGCGACCTCCACAAAGCATGTATGCATGGTGTGAGCCTTAATACGCCGTTTTCGGGTAACCCTAAAATACCTGAGTTTGTATTTTTTGCTTACCAGATGATGTTTGCCATCATCACACCGGCTCTTATTACCGGTGCCTTCATCAACCGTGTTTCATTCAAGTCATACCTGGTATTTCTTGTGTTCTGGCAATTATTGGTTTACTATCCTTTCGTACACATGGTATGGGGTGGGGGATTACTGGCCCAGTGGGGCGTGCGCGACTTTGCAGGTGGTATCGTAGTGCATGCAACTGCAGGCTTTGCAGCCCTTGCATCGGTGATATATGTAGGCAAGCGCAAAGACACAGAATCGCCGCCAAACAGCATTCCACTTATTGCTATAGGTACCGGCCTTCTGTGGTTTGGATGGTATGGCTTTAATGCCGGTAGCGAACTTGATGTGGATGCAATAACCGGGCAGGCTTTTATCAATACTGACGTTGCTGCATCATTTGCTGCTATTACATGGCTTATTATAGAGTGGAGCCTTGTGAAGAAACCCAAACTTGTGGGGTTGCTTACAGGGGCTGTTGCCGGCCTTGCTACCATTACTCCTGCAGCAGGTTATGTTTCTCTCAATGCAGCGGTGGTTATTGGTATAGCAGCGGGTGGGGTATGTTACCTGGCGGTTCATTTCAAGAATAAAAGAGGTTGGGACGATGCCCTTGATGTGTGGGGCGTGCATGGTGTTGGCGGATGCATAGGCACTATACTGCTTGGCGTTTTTGCTGCCAAATCAATGAATGCTACGGGCGATAATGGGCTGAAATATGGCGGTACTACCTTTTTCATTCATCAATTAGTGGCAGTAATAGTGGCTTGTGTTTATGCATTTGTGTTTACCTATGTTATGCTTGCTGTCATCAACTTTGTAACCAAAGTGAAGGTACCGGAAGAAGCGGAATTAAAGGGCCTTGATGATTCCATTCATGGTGAGCAGGCTTATGATGCCGGAGTTGTCTGATCGGGATGTTTTTATTTAATAAATGATTTGAGGCTGCTGCCGTATTGGTGGCAGCCTCTGTATTTTATCATAAACAGCCGTATTTGGGTTTTAACAGCCATTTTTTTAATTGGCAACAATTATTGAGTATTTTTGGCTTTGGTATCAATTTGACCGGTATGCTAAATTTTAAATTCTTTGTAAGTACAATATTATCTGTAGTCGTTTGTTTTCACGCTTTCGCGCAAAGTGACGTTGCTAAAAACCAGGATGATGATAAACGTAAGGCCTGGGTAAGTGCCAATATGAACAGCAAGCAGGATGCGATTGATTTTATTAAGACGGTTTATAAGGATTTTACTGTTCTTATTAACAAAAGGTCAATGGATAGTGGCATTTACAGCAGGGAAGTGAAGTTTAATGATTGCGAGCTGATCATTGAAACCGATATACGCCGACAGGAATCCTCGTGGAAATCAGATCGTGAGTTTGTAAAAGATATCGTGATCATGGAACTCGATAAGGTGATACTTGACGGTGATGACATTAAACCAAACGGGCCTGATAATGCCAAAGGTTTATTCGCAGGTAAAAGTTACGTCCACTTCCATATTATACCTTCTTATTCGATTTTGGCCGCTGCTCCAAACAGGGATAATGACAAATTCTCTGATCTTCATTACGAACAGCACCTGCAGTGGGCATACCAGTACCTGATCGGGAAGTGCACGGCTCAAAATAAATAGCAGCTACTTTTTGGTATTTGGGTTTTATTTTTTGGGGAATTTAGCGATCGCTATTCTTCGATATTATACTCCTTTATCTTACGATACAATGTTCTTTCTGAGATGCCCAGTTCTGCAGCCGCATCGCGTCTGCGGCTTTTGTGTTTCTTCAATGCCTTGGTGATAAATTCCTTTTCACGGTCTGCCAGCAGCAATGTTTCTTCTACGTCCTCATGGTGGTCATTTGGCTCCAGGAGTATAGGTGTACTACCATTGTAACTTGGCTGTGTATTATGGTCGGTCTCATTATACACCGGCATCAATGCAGTATTCGACGAAGGATCTACAGGGGTATAACCCTGGTGGTGGGCCACATCATAGATCATTTGTTTAAGGTCGTTCATGTCTTTTTTAAGATCAAAGAACAACTTGTAGAGTATATCGCGTTCCGTATTAAAATCAGCGCTGCCACCCGATGAATTACTTTGCCCTGCAGATGGTATCACCGCAAGGCTGCGTGAATTCTCGCGTTGCGGGAGAAAACGCTGCATTACTTCCGCTGTGATCGCTTTGTCCGTAGACAGTACGGATATCTGTTCGGCTATATTTTTGAGCTCGCGCACATTGCCCGGCCAGTAATAGTTCACAAGCATTTGTTGTGCAGTACTGTCCAGTTGCACCGATTGCGTTTTATATCGCTCTGCAAAATCCGCGGCAAATTTTCTAAACAAAAGAGGTATATCTTCCTTCCTGTCCCGTAAAGAGGGAACACGAATAGGTACGGTGCTTAAACGGTAATACAGGTCTTGCCTGAAGTCGCCTGCCTGTGTATATTCCAGCAGGTCGCGGTTGGTAGCAGCAATTACCCGTACATCCGTTTTCTGCACCTTGGAAGAGCCCACGCGGATGAACTCGCCTGTTTCCAGTACGCGCAACAGGCGGGCTTGCGTACCTAAAGGCATTTCCCCGATCTCATCAAGAAAGATAGTACCGCCGTTCACCGTTTCAAAATACCCTTTACGGCTATCTACAGCACCGGTAAATGAACCCTTTTCGTGCCCGAATAATTCACTATCTATCGTGCCTTCCGGTATAGCGCCACAGTTTACTGCTATAAATGGATTGTGCTTTCTTGGCGATAATGCGTGAATGATCATCGAGAACACCTCCTTACCCACACCGCTTTCTCCCACGATCAGTACTGAAAGGTCGGTATTAGCTACTTGTACTGCTGTATTTAGGGCATGGTTCAGAGCCGGGGAATTACCGATAATACCAAACCTGTTTTTTATGCTTTGAATGTCCATTGTAGTTATATCAAAAGTTCAATGTTAATAATGATTGAGCTTTATTTTGAGTTTAAAATTGTTCCTACTTCTTTTTTTAAGATAGGCATATTCTTTTTACAGATCATCCAGATCGATGCATCTTCTATAAGATCGTAATCATGAACCAAAATATTTCTCAACGAGATATCTTTTTTTTATCAGAGACGATAAGCGACGCGTCCATTCTATCTGCTTTCCATAAAGCTTCACCAATTATTGCCAGCCTTCGTTCTACGGCATCAACGGTTTTTATATCGTTTGAATAAGCATTAAGTGTTGAAATATTTTGAAGATGATCTTCGATCACACAAATCGACTTGAAAATATCATTGAGCAACTTGCTTATTTCAGGACTCATAAATTGTCTGTTTGCTTTCGTTGATACTGGCAATAAAATATGGGTTCCACATTTTTTCTTCTGCTACCAGGTCAACTTTTTTATGTAAAAGATCTTGTAATGCGAATAGCAGATCAAAATAGTTATCTGCATAATCCATTTCTTCAATCTCTTCTTTTCTGAAGCGATATAGAAAATCGACATCGCTCATTTCGGTAAAAGCCTTTTCTTTGGCAGCGCTGCCAACTAAGTATAATGTCTTTACATGATGCTTTCTGCAAAGATCTTTTATCGCTTGTATATTATTTTGTATCAGCGCAACCATTCTTATTTAACATTTATACGATTACTCCCAGCAATGTAGCCGATGTAGCCGATGTAATATTTACATGTATATAATCGCCTTTTTTCAAAGGCATACTATTCTTCGGGAACACCACCATCTTATTCTGGGTATTCCTGCCGCTCCAGTCCTTATCGCTTTTCTTACTGTCTCCCTCTATCAGCACCTCAAATGTTTTTCCGATATCGTTTTTATAACTTTCTCTCGAATGCGAATTTTGTAGGTTTATGATCTCCACAAGCCTTCTCTTTTTCACATCTTCCGGAACATCATCTTCATAACGGCGGGCTGCAAGTGTGCCGGGCCGCTCACTATACGAGAACATATAAGCCATATCGAAACGACTGTTTTCCATTACAGACAGTGTATCATTATGGTCCTCTTCAGTTTCTGTGCAGAACCCGGATATTACATCAGTGCTCAGGCCACAATCAGGCATTATCTCGCGTATGCGTTTCACCTTATTCAGGTACCATTCGCGGGTGTATGTCCTGTTCATTAACTGAAGTATGCGGGTATTGCCGCTTTGCACAGGCAGGTGTATGTACTTGCAGATGTTGTGATACTTTGCCATAGTATACAGCACATCATCGGTAATATCTTTCGGGTGTGATGTACTGAACCGGATACGCAACAAAGGAGAAATGAGCGCCACTCGCTCCAGCAGGTCGGCAAAAGTAACAGCCCCCTCCCCTTGGGGGAGGGCCGGGGAGGGGCTATAGTAGTAACTATCTACATTCTGGCCAAGCAGCGTTACTTCGCGGAATCCGCGGTCAAACAAGTCCTTGCACTCGTTCACAATACTTTCTGCATCACGGCTGCGTTCACGCCCGCGGGTAAAAGGTACTACGCAGAAGGTGCACATATTGTTGCAACCACGCATGATGCTCACAAAGGCTGTTACGCCATTACTGTCGAGCCGCACCGGCGATATATCTGCATAGGTTTCGTCCCTGCTCAGCAGCACATTCACACTTTTTTGTCCACCTTCGGCTTCTGTTACAAGTCCGGGCAGGCTACGATATGCATCAGGCCCTACCACTATGTCCACCAGTTTCTCTTCTTCCAGGAATTTTGCCTTCAAGCGCTCAGCCATACAGCCAAGCACGCCTATCAGCATGCCCGGTTTACTGTCTTTTATCTTCCGGAAAGCATGCAGCCTGTTTCTTACGGTTTGCTCTGCCTTTTCTCGTATGGAGCAGGTATTAAGTAACACAAGATCAGCCTCTTCAAAGTTGCGGGTTGCTCCGTAACCTTCTTCCTGTAATATAGATGCCACTATTTCGCTGTCACTAAAATTCATCTGGCAGCCATAGCTTTCAATATAGAATTTTTTATGAAATACGTTCGGATCGCCCTCGAAGGGAGCATATGCCTCTCCTTGCCGCGTCTCTTCTACCACTTTATGCAGTACCTCTGCCATAATTTCCGATTTCGGTTTTTGCAAAGGTACGGTAATTGGTCAAAAGGTCGAAAAGTTACATCTGTCTATATTAGATGGGCAAGCATAGTTCGCACAAAAGTGTAAATTTGTTGCACTCACTTACCCCTGATGGCAGGAACATATAATAATAAAATTTTATTGCTAACCCTCGTTCACCCGGATTTTCTTCCCCCGGTATATGCCGTAGCCCAGGTATTGAGGGACGAGGGGTACGATATCCATATTCTTACTTTCGATTCATATGTACCAGCGGCCTTAGACCTTGGTCCGGGCATACAGCTTGAATCAGTAGGTAAGCACCACGGGGTGCCGTTCTCTGAAAGGCTGAAACTCAGGCGAAAATATACCAGCCGGGCAGGGGAGCTTGCCGGTGAAAAACCACTTGCCATTATATCATTTTGTGCCTTCACTTACCTCTGCGGACTGAAGGTGAAGGGAAACACCCCTCTCATATACCACGCACTCGAAGTGGCAGATTTTATTATGCCACTGTTTATGAAGTCACCGCTGTCTCACTTTAATAACCTGCTGGCCTTAAAGAAAGTGAGCAAGGCGAACCTTGTGGCAACCCCATCCATACAACGGTCGGCATGGCTGGCCGGGAGGTGTCATCTTGACTTCATGCCGCTTACTATTCTTAATACCGCTTACCTGCCTGCTACACCGGGGGATGCTGATTATGATACTTTTAAGAAAATAGTGCCTGCTGATTTTCTGAACAAGAAGATAGTACTATACACCGGTGCGGTTAATTCGCATTTATGTACCATGGAATTAGTACAGGCATTTGACCTTACTAATGATGAGCAAAGCGCTTTGATAATAACCGGCATAAAAGATAACACATACTGCAACGAGGTAAAGGCATTTGTGGAAAAAAGCAAGAGTGCGGGAAGAATAAAATTATTGCCTTATGTAACCCGTGCTGAAATGCTGTCATTACAAGCTAATTCGGACATAGGCGTATGCCTTGCAAAGGAATATGACGATAATGTGGAATCGAAAATGATGTCGCCAAACAAGGTAGGGGAGTACCTGGCCAAAGGGTTGTATGTACTGGGTATAAGGAACGAATACCTGTTGCCATTGAAGATGAAAGGGATCGCTTCGCTGGCAGCGTCTCCTGCGCCTGCCGATATCAGTATAGCTATTAAGGAAGCGCTGCTTGTGGTGAATGACAAAGACTATAAAACTACCATTAGCAACTTTGTTAACGACTATTTTTGCATGCAGCAGCAAATGAAACCTGTGGCGAAATACTTGAAAGGGCTTGAAAACTGATGCGTTTACTTATGACTCACGACTTACGACTTTAATATGTGCGGAATAGCTTGTTACCTGGGTAATAGCAAAGAAGAAGGCTTTAAGTTTGGGACACGTGCCGGCAATATACTGCAGCACCGGGGTCCGGATGATATCGGCATGTATAATGATGAACAGGTAACATTATTGCATCGCCGCCTGTCTATTATAGAGTTATCTGCATTAGGCCATCAGCCCATGGATTCATCGTGCGGCAGGTACAGCATTATTTACAATGGCGAGATATATAATCACCTTGAGCTACGGAAACGATTCCTGCCAATCCATCCGTTTCGCGGGCATTCTGATACAGAGACAATTATAGAATTGTTCAGGTTGCAGAAGGAAAAGATGCTGAAAGAAATGGTAGGCATGTGGACCCTTGTTATATGGGACAAAGAAGAAAAGAAAGCATTCATCAGCAGGGACAGGTACGGGCAGAAGCCTTTATACATGCGCCGGGCCGGGAGATCATGGCTGATAGCGAGTGAGTGCAAACCCCTGCTCAATGATGACGAACAACCTGCTTTTGACCCTACCGAAATGGCAGAATACCTCGCCCTCGGCAATTACGGACACTTAGGCAGCCACACATTTTTCAGGGACATAAAACATTTTCCACAGGGCTGCTATGCGTGGCTGAGCCATAACGATGAAAGTGTAAACGCGCAAAAATACTGGGAGCTCCCAAATGTGAGCGCCAAGGACAAAGTGCCTTTTGATAAAAATGTACAGAAGGAGCTGCACGATCGTATTGTAGAAGGTGTGCTGTCGCAAACATTATCAGATGTGCCGATAGGTATCACCTTATCTGGCGGCATTGATTCATCTATCATTGCAGGCATATTATCTACTTACTACGATAAGGAGATACACCTGTTTACCGCACAGTCGCCAAACAGCAAGTATGATGAGACGAAGTATGTGGATGCCGTTATCAATAAATTCGGCAAGAGTACTTTTATTGTGCACAACAAAGACCTGAATGAGCTTTCTATACAAAAAGACCTTGCCAAATACATAAACATACAGGAAGAACCTTTCGGTGATCCATCTATCATGGCCCACGGCTTCCTGATGAGTATGGCTGCGGAGGCCGGTATCAAAGTGATATTGAACGGGCAGGGAGCAGATGAACTGTTCTTTGGATACAACAATATGGCACAGGCGATATTGTTACAGC
Organism: uncultured Bacteroidota bacterium; assembly: GCA_903821975.1. Taxonomy (GTDB): domain Bacteria; phylum Bacteroidota; class Bacteroidia; order Chitinophagales; family Chitinophagaceae; genus Nemorincola. Next base: position 15,832 of record CAIJNJ010000080.1, on the reverse strand, counting down.
AGTTCAAATCGGGACAGTTCGGAAAGTTTTACGATAACCTAAAAGCAATGAAACTCGGCAAGACTTACATGCTGCGTACATTGCTTAAGTCATTGTCCCCCGGTACGGAAACAAAGCTCAGGGGGCGCTCGCGTCTAAACAGGCGTGAGATCATAGACCCGAAATTACTGGCTGGTGTGGACAACAGCCTTGTCTCTCTTTCCAACTCCGACACATTTTATGACGTGTGGCGCGAGTCGATATATGGTGTGCACCTGCCGCACCTTGTACATTATGATGACCGCAACGGTATGGCGTATAGTATAGAAGGCCGCATGCCTTTCCTCGATCATCGTATTGCAGAGTATGTGGCAACGATACGCCCTGAAGATTTTTTGAAACACGGCCTGAGGAAATATGTGCTGCGTGAATCCTGCAAACAATACCTGCCGGATATTATCTATAACCGTACGGATAAAATTGGTTTCTTCACGCCGCTCATAGATGCACTCACCAAAGACCAGCAATGGGTAGCCGCGCAAATGCAGGGTAGGCGCATATTAAAGGAAGAAACCGAAAAGGCGTTATTCGCTAAGTTATCTGCGAAGACATTGACCATTCCCGAGGCATTGCAGATATGGAGAGGCTTATCTGCTGCGGTGTGGATGAAGCTATTTAATACCCCAAACCCCTAAACTGAAGGGCAGACAGGAGGGGCTTTGCTGGAGAATATATTTTCGACTTTAGCCCATTGATCAACTTTATTATATACCTGATAATATCACGACCATTTTCAAATTTTCAAATTCGCACGTTTTCAAATTATCCCTTATCTCCTATCAACCTTTGAACTTATCAACCTACCCCTTACTTCTTATACACTTTTCCCTCTTTCATAATAAAGGCCATGCGGCCAAGGGTAGTGATATCCTGTAACGGGTTGCCTTCTACGGCAATGATGTCTGCGACCTTCCCGGTTTCTACGGAGCCTCTTTCATTCTTAATACCCAGCAGGTCTGCAGCGTTTATGGTCGCTGCCTTTATTGCTTCCATAGCAGGCATACCGGCTTCCGTCATAAACTGGAATTCGAGATAATTTTTACCATGCGGATATACACCGGCATCAGTACCGAATGCGATCTTTACGCCCGCTTTATAGGCTTTAGCAAATGTCTTTTGTATGGTAGGCCCTACCTGTTTTGCTTTTGCTGCAACCACAGGCGGGAAGTAGCCGGGTATATTGGCAGAGTCGCCTACCGACCTGCCTGCGGTAAGTGTCGGTACATACCATACGTTGTATTTCTTCATCAGTTCTATATCTTCATCATCCATAAAAGTGCCGTGCTCAATTGAAGTTACACCGCCAAGTATCGCGCGCCTTATACCTTCAGCGCCATGCGCGTGGCAGGCCACTTTCATACCATAGTCTTTTGCCGTTTCTACTATTGCTTTGATCTCATCAATACTGAACTCTGCGCCCGAGCCTTCTGTACTGAGGTCCAGCACACCGCCTGTTGATGCGATCTTGATCACATTAGCTCCCGCTTTGAACTGATATCGTACTGCCTTTATACATTCGTCCCTTCCGTCTGCTACGCCCTCTTCCGGGCCGGGTGTTTTGCGCATCGCATCTTCACGCAGTCCTACCGATGGGTCCATGTGCCCGCCGGTAGCAGATATTGCCTTCCCTGCCGTGAGCATATTCGGGCCGTCGGTTAGCCCCTGATTTATGGCATTGCGTAAGGAGATATTTACACCGCTGCCGCCAAGATCGCGCACAGTGGTAAAGCCGGCCATCAATGTTCTTTTGGCATACACAGCAGCCTGGAATGCGATATCCGCATCTTTTTCGCGGAAGCCATCAGCGAAAGAGGTTTTGCTGTATTGTGATTCCAGGTGCACATGGCAGTCAATAAAGCCGGGCATTACTGTTTTATTTTTCAGGTCGATGGTGCTATCTGTGGCGCCCCCGCTTACATAACCATCCTTTACCCCGATGATCTTTTTACCTTCAACGATTATTGTTACTGACGTGTGTTCCTTATCAGAAACACCATCTATGAGCCTGCCGCATTGCAGGTAGGTTTTTTGCGCCATTGCGGTATGGCTGATAACGCAAAAAAGAAGAGCGGAGATAAATCGTTTCATAAAACAAAGATTGGGTATAATTTCTGAATTGTCTCTTTTATCACACAGGAAATCACGGTATAACAAAACAAATTTGGGCTGCCAAATGCAGTTTTTTATACTAATATCCCAGGAATTACGTTAATTCGGCAAGATTCCTTTATGAAAACGATTTTAGTTATATTTTTCGTGTGCACTTTATGTATGTGGTCATGCACTAAAAAAGCGGATGTTCAGTGTTTTTGCCATGCGGGGAATCAAACGAGCTTCTATGATTTTGGCATACAAAAGAACCCCTCTACAACTGTCTATTCGGCAAAGTGCGACACATTTGGAGCCCATAATAATTTAGATTCCTGCAATCTCGTACTGCTGGGAAAATAAACAGTGCGTGTAATCGGGTATTGTTATCTTCGTAAATATGCAAAACGTTAAAGGTTTTTTTGTGTTATGCGGAAATTGGTGCTGTTGAATATCATCTTTCTTGCTATTGTTGCTTGCCATACAAAGCCAGGAGCGCCTATATATAAAGCAGGCTGTGATACTGTTTATAATAATGGCTCCGGTATTCAAACCTTTGTACTTGATTCAGAAAAGATATATACACTTACCAATCTTGGTATGGTGTGGGGCTTTATTAAATACTACCATGCTTTCGTAAATAGAGGCAACTTCAATATGGATGCCGAGCTATTCCGTATTCTGCCCAAAATACTTGCCGCACCCAATATAAATGAAGCAAACATAATCATAGAAAGGTGGGTAGATCATTTTGGAATACCGGATACATGTAAAAATTGCAAGGAAGTTCCTATGCCTTCGAATACAAAATTAAAGCCTGATTATGGTTATTTGTTTGATAAGGACAATTTCCCCCAATCACTGATCAGTAAGATTGAGTTCATTAAAGAGAACACGGACTCAAGTTGGTTGCACTATTATATTGAAATGGTTCAGTCTGCCGGGAATCCGGTATTCACGCATGAATTAACTTATAGAAATAATGTTTACCCAGATGCCGGCTTGAGGTTGCTTTCACTTTACAGGTACTGGAACATGATTCAGTATTTCTACCCTGACCGCCATCTAATAGGTGAAGACTGGAATAAAGTCTTGATGGAATTCATACCAGTTTTTTGCAAGGCTAATGATACATTAGCATACCAACTCGCCTGCCTGCAATTAATAGCAAGAATACACGATACTCATGCACAATTGGAAGGCGCCCGTGCAATAGATAAAATGAAAGGTGATTATTACATGCCCTTCACGACAGCGTTTATTGAAAACAATCTTGTTATTCTTGATTGTGACCCGAATTTAAAAGCTATGTTTTATGAGGTGCGTAGGGGTGATATTATTGAGAAAATTGATGGAGTACCTGTCGACAGTCTTATAAAGAAATACCTGCCACTTACGCCAGCTTCCAATTACTCAACACAGCTTAGTTATATGTCAGGGCCGTCCGGATGGTTGGTAAGAGGTTGCGTGCCTGATGTTCATTTACAGATCACACGATATGGGTTTTCACATGACGTCATGTTGCAAAGGTCTGAATCCGGAGGGAAAAGCAATCAACCTTATACAAATTCACCATTACCATCTTCAATAATAGAAGGGAACATAGGTTATATATATCCTGCAATTTTAGACAATGATTCGATTGACAGTTTAAAAATAAAATTTAAAGACACAAAAGGAATTATCATAGACATGAGGTGCTATCCCGGAGCTTTTATGCCTTATACCTACGGAGCGTGGTTAAAGCCAGGAAGGTCTCCATTTGTAGTCGCATCCACCTTTAGCGTGGTCATGCCCGGGTGGTTTGGTTTGACTGATACATTTTATAATGGAGGCAATACCGGTGACTATTACAACGGTAAATTGGTCATTATAGTTAATCAGCAAACGCTAAGTCAGGCAGAATTTACTACAATGGCTTTATCAACAGTTCCACAAGCTTTTGTGATCGGCGACACAACAGCAGGTGCTGACGGTAATGTTTCTGTAATTGAGTTGCCGGGAGGGTTAACAACATGGATTTCTGGAATAGGTGAATTATACCCTGATGGCACAGAATCACAGCGCAAGGGCGTTAAAATTGACAGAATTGTCAAACCTACAATAAAGGGTATACAAGAAGGGCGCGATGAACTGCTTGAATATGCGATAAGATTGATAAATGAAAAATAAGGAGTCGATTCATTCCTCGTATCTGGCATTCGCATGGCTCCCGTTATTGAGGTATTCGACCAGCCCCTAATTTATTTTCCTCGTCTCCACATAGTCAAATTTCAATGCAGCAGAATCATGGAAGATACGGGGGATGTCTATCACTACATTATTGCCTATCTCAAATGATTTCTCCACGATCATCTTGTCTATATTAATAGTGTTTCCGGGCACCAGTTCGCTGGCATTCATATACAATGCGAGCGGCAGGCGGCTTTTCTTTAAGCTGTATATTTTGTTCTTTTTGCGGGAGTATAGTTCTGCATTGAAAAACACCAGCTTCCTGTTCTCATCCATAGTACCGATGTAGGATGGGCCGAAACCTATGCACTGGTCAAAGGCATTATACTTTAGCGAGAAGTAAATCGTCACAGAATCCCTGGGGTAGGTAACCAGCTTCAGCAGGTAGAGCCGCTGGTAGTAACCTTTGAAATTCTTGTAATGGAGTATGTTGTTGTCGTTTTTTGAATTCACTTCAGAGTAGTCGATCACATAGTAGCCTTCGTAGGGTTTTTCTTCAAATGTTGCCTCATAAATGCTCACAGAATCTATACGCAGGTCTTTATTCAAAATAAGCGGCAGCGCCTGGTAAAAGGACTGGGTGGTGAAATTATTGGTACTGAAAGCAATATTCCTTGGTGAGCAGCCGAAAAGGCTGCACACGGCTATTACACACAATATTTTATTTAAAAGCGACATTGTTAAAGTTGATGTAAGTGCCCCCTATGAAAAAATGCTGGTTGTCATTATTCGGATGTAGTGAAAACCCACCTTTAATATGAATGATGTCCTGCAAGCTATAGTAGATCTCTTTTTTCTTACGCCCCGAAATATCTTTCAACGACCCCATAGCGCCTATATCTATACCGTAGCCGCGGATAGGGAACACTTTAAGGTCGTACATGGATGTGTTGTAATTGGTAGGCTTGGGGCCATGGTTGTTCTCGTCATACTGTAGGTTATAGTTGGGTATGTATATGCCCAGCATATTACATGCCTCGAACAATAACGGGCTATAACCTGTGAACTGGTCGAAACTGAATTCTACACTGTTGTAGTTCAGCTTGTAGTCGCTTTTATTATGAACGAATACCGCGAAGCCACCTGTCCAGTAACGGTCCAGGTTATCAGCTATGGGTATGCGGTAGAATGGCGCGCCACCATCATTATAATAGTTTAGGGTGAATTGCGGGAACGATAAGGTTATGGCGCCGTTCACCTGGTTGCGCTTGTGATTATTGAGTATAAAATTACTGGTGAACAAAAACGCATAGTCTTTATTGAGCAGCACATTATAATAAGAACCATTATCGAGCGTGCGGAAGAATTTATAATAGGGTAGGTTGTTAAAGCCCGCACCAAATGAAAGCGAATTGACAAAGTCTATCTGTAGGTCAGAGACAAGCGGATTCAGGTTAGCGCCAATGGATTTTGTGTAAAAAGATAAGGAAGGGCCGTAATTGACAATGAAGTGCTCTTTATACACGCCGTTTGCAGCAAAACCGCAGAATATTTTTAGGCCGGGAAAGGCGGTGCTGCCCCTGCTGTAATTGAGCGTATAGCTGCAGCCAAAATTGAAATTGCCCGTATATACCCATCCCTGCTGGCATATACCGGCATATGCATTGAAGCATAACAACAGGATGAGCAGGGTACGTTTCATTACTAAAAATACTGATTTTTCTTATTACTACACCGTTAACGCCCCCTGATCAAGGACTTAATACATCCACCCGGGATACTATGCTATAAAATAATAAGTGTTTTTCTTACCTTACTTCCAGATAACGGATATTATGTATAGATACTTGCTTGTATTGGTATTGCTGATGCCTGCCTTATGTATGGCTCAGCGGTCGCAAACCGTAAGGGGCACCGTAGTGGACAAGGATTCAAAATCGCCGCTTGCAGGCGCCATTGTGGGCATGACCGACTTTGTTACACCCATTGGCGCGGCAACCGACAGGGACGGTAATTTTGTTATTGAGAACGTACCTATAGGGAAGCATGTGCTCTCGGTAAACTACATGGGCTACAAGGGCGTGACCATCACAGATGTGCTGGTGATATCTGCCAAAGAAACGGTACTGGAAATAGAGATGGAAGAATCTGTGGTAACGATGGGCGAGGTAACAGTGACACACAAGCGGGAGCACATAAATGATATGGCGCTGGTAAGCACCAAGACCTTTGATGTGCAGGAAACAGAACGCTATGCCGGCAGCAGGTCTGACCCGGCGCGTATGGCATCCAACTTTGCAGGCACACAAGGTGGTGACGACTCGCGCAATGACATTATTATTCGTGGCAACAGCCCACAGGGCGTGCTGTGGCGCATGGAAGGTGTGGACATACCCAATCCTAACCATTTTAATATTCCCGGTACCACAGGCGGCCCGGTGAGTATGCTGAATAGCCATACACTGGCGAACAGCGATTTCTTTATGGGCGCTTTCCCGGCTGAGTATGGTGATGCAGTAGCAGGTGTGTTTGACGTGCGGCTCCGTAACGGTAATAACGACAAGTATGAATTTACCGGTCAGCTAGGTTTGCTGGGGACAGAGTTAGCAGCAGAAGGGCCTATAAACCGTGAGACAGGCTCTTCGTTCCTTATAGCTTACAGGTATTCCACGCTTGCTTTATTCCAGGGGCTGAATATCAATATCGGTACTACTTCCATACCTAATTACCAGGATCTCACGTTCAAGCTTCACTTCCCTGTAAGTAAAAGATCAACTGTTGATATCTTCGGCATAGGCGGTCTCAGCAATATTAATCTTGTGGTAAGCACCCTTTCACAGGCCAACCTTCAGCAGCTTTACGGCGAGTCGGACAGGGACCAATATTTTACTTCAAACACAGGCGTGGTGGGTGTTACATACAGCCATATCATAAACCAGGATACCTATACAAAACTCACTGTGGCTGAAACGGGCAATGATATATTCGCGCATCACAATTATGTATTCCGTAACCCGACGACCAATGACGTTGATTCTTTAAAGCCTATACTCGGTTACGACTTTCTTACAAAAACAACCGTAGCGCATTGGGATTTTACCAAGAAATTATCATCGAGACAAACCATTAAAGTGGGCCTTATCAACAACCTGTATAGCCTGAACCTGATAGATAGCAGCAGGCAATACCCCCCAACACGGGAAGACTGGCAAACCCGCGAGAATTTCAACGGATACACAGATCTTATACAGGCCTATGTGCAATATAAATACCGCCCGTCTGATGCTATTACATTTACTGCCGGCCTGCACGGGCAGTACCTTACACATAATGGATCGGAGTCGATAGAGCCACGCGTTGGGATGAAGCTCATCATTACAGACCTTGATATAGTGACTTTTGGCTATGGCCTGCACAGTGAGATGCTACCGCTGTACCAGTACTTTGCGCGCGATACCGGTAGTGGTGCAATGCTGAATTACAATGCAGGCTTCATACGCAGTCACCACTTTGTTCTGGGTTACGACAGGATACTTGAGGACAATATGAGCATCCACCTGGAAACATACTACCAGTACCTGTTTGATGTGCCTGTGGAAACCCGCATAGGCTCTTCCTATTCCGCACTGGACCAGGGCACAGGCTATTCGCGCGATTTTCCGGGGCAACTGCAAAATACCGGTACAGGGTACAATTATGGCCTTGAATTTACATTTGAGAAAGCGTTCAGCGACGGTTATTATATGATGCTTACCGGCTCCTTGTTTGATTCCAAAGCAAAAGGCAACGATGGTGTATACCGAAATACCGATTACGATACCCATTATGCATTCAATGTGCTTGGCGGATATGAAAAGAGATTGTGGAAGAATAGCACGCTTATTACCGGCATTAAAGTGACGTTGATAGGCGGACAATTGTATTCACCTGTTGATACTTCCGCATCAAATAAGTATGGAGACGTAGTTATCGTAGACAGTATGCGGAATACCCTTGAATTTAAGCCATATTTTCGTGCAGACCTGAAACTGGGCATGCGTATTAACGGGAAAAAACTAACGCATGAAATTGGGATAGACCTTGTAAATGTATTCAACAACAAAAACATACTCGCTGAGACATACAGCTACGGCCTGAACCAGCAGACCATGGGCAAAGATCCTTTCTATTATACATACCAGCTTGGCTTTCTGCCTATATTTTATTACCGGATAGATTTTGGGGTGAGGTAAAACTACCCCCTGCCCCTCCTTCGACTGTCGCTCAGGACAAGTTCCGGGGAGTGCTTTGAGGATATATTTTCGACTTAGTAAATAAGCCAGGCAATAAAATGCTTAATTATTATTTTCTGTTCAGAAGTAAAACGTCGCTAAATGCATGACTCCCCTTTAGGGTAACTTCATTAAGTTAAGCAGTATTAGAAAAACAAGTAGCTCTGAAAGAGCGTAATATAACAGCCATGGGCGTAGCCCTTGGTATAAGAACGTGGAGCAGAAAGCCCTGAAAGGGCGTGATAATCAATTGACATTGCCGGCAGACGGTTACTTCATATACACATACGCCCCCAACTGCACAAGTATGCCGATGATGTAACCGAGCCATATATCGCCACGCTGGTGTGCACCAAGTATCATGCGTGCGGTACCTATAATGCCTGCAATGATAATTGATACCAGCAAGGGCATGATCATATTTGTAGGGCTGATGATCATCATAACAATGATAATGCCTATCATAGCGCCTGCGGCTGCTGTATGCATGCTTATCTTAGTGAAGATATTAACGAGGAAGAGCAGGATTATACCCCAAAAGTTGCCAAGCAGCAATACCTTGTAAATAAGCGGTGGAACTGAGCCCGGATTAGGATTAAGTGGGGTAGGTATGCCCATATTGTTGAAAGCATGGCTCACCCAGAAGTAGAATATCATAATGGCCATCAGGGGTATAGTGCGCTCTTTTGCTGTATGCATATGATAGCTGCTTATGAAATCCAGCGGCTTCATAATGAGTATGCTGAACAAGGGAAAGAATACACCTGTTATCGCTATGCTGAGAAACCACAAGCCGATCTGCTTGGGTGGAACGCTTGCGAAATCAGCAGGAGATAACTTATACAAGGCATATGCCATAACCAGCGGGAAGAATACCGGGTGGCAAATGTAGGATACGATCTGTGCAAACACAACCAACGTTTTGGATTGCGTGTTCGGTATTGGCTGCTCAGTTTTTGTTTCTAGCTCGGTCACTTCGGTATCATTTTGCGCGGCAATATTTTGCCTGCGCGTTATTAATCTAATATTGGCGACAGCCACTTGGTCATATCTTCTATGCTCATGCCTTTGCGTTGCGCATAGTCCTGTAGCTGGTCGTTTGTTATATGACCTATGCCGAAGTAGTGGCTTTCAGGGTGACTGAAGTACCAGCCGCATACCGATGCGCCGGGATACATAGCCAGTGATTCGGTAAGCTCAATGCCGGCATTCTCTGTAGCTTTCAGCAGGTCGAATAATTTATATTTCTCGGTATGGTCGGGGCAGGCAGGGTACCCTGGTGCCGGGCGTATACCGCGGTAATTTTCTTTTACGAGGTCTTCCAGGGCTATATTTTCATCCTTCGCATATCCCCAGAATTCGGTACGCACGCGCTTATGCAACAGTTCCGCAAAAGCCTCAGCCAGGCGGTCGGCAAGTGCCTGCAGCATTATTTTATTATAGTCATCATGGTCCGCCATGAAGCGTTTAAGGTGCGGCTCTATGCCGTGTATACTTACAGCGAACGCACCCATGTGGTCTTTCAGCTCATGCTCGCCGCCAAAGGAGTATGGCTTAATAAAATCAGACAGTGAGAAACTGGGTTGGTTTGCGGCCTTCTTTATTTGCTGGCGCAGAGATTCGAGGTGCGCAAGATCATTGCCCTGCTCATCTTTCAGTACAACAGTGTCCGGCGCTATTTTTCGCGCTTCCCAGAAACCGATAACACCCTTCGCGGTCAGCCATTTTTCATTGATCACTTTATCCAGCAGGGCGTTGGCGTCATTATAAAGCTTTGTTGCTTCAGCGCCTACATTCGCATCTTTCAGTATTTCGGGGAACTTACCCTTCATTTCCCATGCTATGAAGAATGGCCCCCAGTCTATATACCTGCGTATCTCTGCCAGGTCGTAGTTGTCGAAAACCTTTGTGCCCAGCAATGCCGGTGTCGGCGGTACGTAGGTCGACCAATCTATCTTAGCCGCGTTTTCCTGCGCCTGCACGAAAGTGATATATTGCTTTGTCGATTTTTTATTCTCGAAATCTTCCTGCAGCTTGGCGTACTCCTTATTTATATTCGTGAGGAAAGGTTCTTTCTGTTCTTTATTCAGCAGGTTGCCTGCTGTGGTTACACTGCGGCTGGCATCAAGTACGTACACCACACCATTGTCATACTGTGGTGCTATTTTCACCGCGGTATGCATACGGCTTGTAGTGGCGCCGCCTATCAGCAAGGGCTGTGTCATACCTCTGCGCTTCATTTCCTTGGCCACATGCACCATCTCATCCAGCGATGGGGTAATGAGGCCGCTGAGGCCTATCAGGTCCACCTTTTCTTTTTGCGCTGTATCTAAGATCTTATCGGCATGCACCATTACACCCAGGTCTATCACGTCATAACCATTGCAGCCCAGCACCACGCCTACTATGTTCTTGCCTATATCATGCACGTCTCCCTTTACTGTCGCCATCAGTATCTTGGCGGCACCGGCGCTTTCTTCATTAATAGTGCCTGCGCTGATGTGCGCTAAACGACGTTCTTCCTTTTCTGCCTCAATGAACGGGAACAGGTATGCAACGCTTTTCTTCATTACACGTGCACTCTTCACCACCTGCGGCAGGAACATTTTGCCGCTACCAAACAGGTCGCCCACTACATTCATACCATCCATCAGCGGGCCTTCTATCACATCGAGCGGCTTAGGGTATTTCTGCCGCGCTTCTTCCGTATCTAAGTCTATAAAATCAGTGATGCCGTTTACGAGCGCATGTTTCAGCCGCTCTTCAACAGCCGTGCCGCGCCACAGGTCATCTTTCTTTTCTTCCTTGCCTTTCGCTTTCACGGTGTCTGCAAAGGTCACGAGGCGCTCGGTCGCATCGGGGTTGCGGTTAAGGATCACATCTTCGCAAAGCTCACGGAGTTTTGGTTCTATCTCATCATACACAACAAGCGCGCCTGCATTTACAATGCCCATATCCATACCCGCCTTTATGGCGTGATACAGGAATACGCTGTGCATTGCTTCACGTACGGTGTCATTACCGCGGAAAGAGAAGGATATATTACTTACACCGCCACTCACTTTGGTCAGCGGCATTTTTTGTTTTATGATGCGCGTAGCCTCTATGAAATCAACACCGTAGTTATTGTGTTCTTCTATGCCCGTTGCTATCGCGAATATGTTAGGGTCAAATATGATGTCTTCAGGATGAAACCCTACTTGTTCTGTGAGTATCTTATATGCCCGTTCTGATATGCTTACCTTCTTATCAAGTGTATCAGCCTGGCCGCTTTCATCAAATGCCATTACGATCACCGATGCGCCATAGCTGCGGCATATCTCAGCCTGCTCCATGAATTTCTCTTCGCCTTCCTTCATGGATATAGAGTTCACGATGCACTTGCCCTGCACGCACTTAAGGCCCGCCTCAATAATGGCGAACTTTGAGGAATCGAGCATGATAGGTATACGTGCAATATCCGGCTCGGCCTGCAGCAGATTAACGAATGTGGTCATGGCCTGCACACCATCAAGCAGGGCATCATCCATGTTGATGTCCAGCACCTGTGCGCCGCTTTCCACCTGCTGGCGGGCTACAGAGAGGGCTTCTTCGTACTTGTTTTCCCTTATAAGGCGTGCAAACTTCTTGGAACCCGTAACATTGGTGCGCTCGCCCACATTAAGAAAATTACTTTCAGGTCGCACCACCAATGGCTCCAAACCACTCAATCGTAAAAAAGGTCTTATTCCAGGCATTATTTATATATAAAAGCGCTGCAAAGGTAGGTGTTTGAGGTGATTAGTTAAAGGGTTAATGAGCTAAAAGGTTAATGTGTTAAAGAGTTAAAGGGTTAACTGGTTAATGGGGTTAAATAGTGCGCCAGGCTTCAGATTTATTAGTGTCAGTGACAGGAATAAGGGTTGACCAATAAAAATAGCCCCTTGCGGGGCTATAAAGACTTGAAATATAACCGGCTTATATGGCGAAGATCCGTACGCCAAAACTGATCGGGTGCTGGTTCATGCCGGTGCTTGCATCAAACATATTGGTAAGCTGGTAAGTGCCATAGAAACGTATGCCGGTAGAGATACCTATTTCACCCGTAAGGCAACTGTTGAAATTGGCGAAGCCGAAACTGTCGTGCAGCTTCATCCTGCCCGCGCCTGATTCCTGCTTTATCCAGGTAGAAATGCTGTATCCCCCCGTGATACCTACGCCGTATACCAGCCATTTGTTGTTATAGATCCTCGTTTTAAAGGTGATCATAAGTGGTATGTTCAGGTAGTCAAAGGCAAGTTTATCTTTCTTATAGCTCGTGGCATCAAGCACCACGGTATTGGGGTTGCGCGTGTAGCTGATCGGGTTTTCATACCTGAAATTATAAAGTTGCAACCCAAGGCCAGTGGATATGTTTATCTTCTGGTTCCTTCTTTTAAGGGCATAAACCGTTTCCATAAAAGGGTAGATGTTCACGTTCACCGACTTTCCTTGGCGGAGGTTGAACAAGGATGAGTTTTGCCTGCTTGCAGGCACGTTCAGGAAAGCCTTTGCGGCAGCAGAGTTATAATTGGTATTATCCGCAATAGTATTCAGGCCCAGGTCCATCAAGACCCAGTGTGTATCAAAATCTCCTTCTTCCTTATCGTCATCATCTGCATCCTCATCAGTTGGTGGGGCAGTAATGACACCGGTATAAATAAATATTGTACCGTGAAAATCTTTTAAATCATTCCCATGTCTGCTATTATATGGGTGAAAATGAATGGTTACACTTTCTGTGCTGTCGGTGATCATTACGGGTATTGTAGTATAAGTCGGGTCTGAGGAAACATAGGGCGCACCTTTCTTTGAATTTGCGTGCTTCCAAACATTAATAAGCATGCTGCTTGTCTTTGCCTTCCCCAGCGAATCCTTGAATATGATCGCGATCTTTTTGATATCGGTATCAGCGCCTACATTATAATAACCACGCAGGTTGGGTATCGTGTATACATAGTCGTTACTGTCAATGCGCGTCATGGCATAATACGATCCGCTTGCCTCCCATGTAGGGTTGGTATGCTGCCAGTCTCTATCATGTTTTATTTTAAATCCTCTTGACCCAAGGTTAAGGCTTGTGCCACCCTTCGATTTTTGTGCACCTTCGTTGTCTTGTGCCTGTGCTGTGTTGGCAAGCAGGATGCCTGTGGCCAGCGCCATTACGATCAATGTATGTTTCATAAAATTTTGATTAAAAGGATACGGTTAGTCTTTTGTTTTTTATGCTTAGTGTTATTTCAGAGCCATCCATTTCTAATTTAGCCTTGCTGATACCTTTATATGCATCTGCCGTGATGCGCGATATAGCTTTTACCTGGTCTTTATTTGCTTCATCGAGTGGCAGCCTGTCTATAAGCGATCTTTTTCTTGCAATGCTCTTCTCTTGCACCTCGTATGCGGGTACGGCCACCACCGGTAATGTAGTTTCGGACTGGCTGCAGGGCAATGCTTTTGTACCGGCTAATGACAATGTACTGATCTCGGTATTTTTCGCAACTGTAGGATGCTCTGCGGCTGTAATATCGGGCTTCGTTTTATTTACAGTTTTGCTATTGTGCACAATCCTTGTTTCCTGTGTACGGTGTACCCCTGGAGCCGGGTTGTGCAAAGGCGCAGCTACCTCGGCTATATTCTGTTGGAGTGCGGATACACTTTTCACAGTAGTATCTGTTGCAGGTGCAGTTTTTACTGGTTCTACCTTGGCTGTTTCTATAGTACTCTTATTCGCGTCCATGTATTTATAGAAAGAGATAAAAACAAGAGCCGCTATACCGGCAGCAATGCTATACTTACGCCACGCAGGGAAACTGATCACCCTTTTTAAAGGTTCTGTTTTAAGCAGCGCATCCTTATCATGGTATACCAGCGTTTCATCAATGGACAATCGCGTTAGGTTATATGCAGCCATTTCTCTCTTCAGTTCCGGGTGTGCATTTATAAATGCCTCCAGTTCCTGTTCCTCAGCCGGCTGCAGCTCGCCATCGGCGTGCATCATCATATACTCCTCATAATTCTCCCAGCTGATCATAACTAAATAATATTTTCTACACTTACCAGGTAATCTTTCAATATTTTCCTTGCCCGGTGCAGGTATACTTTTACCTGCGTTTCCGTAAGGCCGGTTATTTGCGCTATTTCTTCATAACGGTAACCTTCATGGTCTTTAAGCAGTACCAGTGCCCTCGCCTGTTCATCGAGTTGTGCCAGTGCGCGGTACAGTATCTTTTTCAGGTCAGGGTTATGCGGTGTATACGAGTCTTCAGGCGGCGCTTCAAAAGTGACTTTTACCTTTTTCCGGTAATTATCTATTGATCTCCTGTATGCCACCTGGAAGAGATATGCCTTTGCTTTCACCGCATCTACTTCCCTCCTTTTCTGCCAAAGAACTTCAAAACTGCTTTGTACCACATCACGTGCATCATCTTCCTGCCCGGTACATTTACAGGCAAACCTGAATAGCGCATCGGCCCATTCCCGTATACATGCGTTGTACTCATTTACCTCCATTCAGTAGTATAACGGATGAGAAAAGAAAAAGTTACAGGATTTTCTGAAAAATAAAACCCGCAGACATACTGCAGGTTAAAATTGATTATCGGGATCGGTATTATTTATTTTCTTTATAGATCTGTTGATTGTCACTTATCAGCCACGGCCGCAATAATATCCAGTGTTACGGAATTAGCATCTTTTACATGGCCGGTCTTTATCTTAAAATCGTTGGAACCTCCCGGCTTTATCACATCATCCAGTATGTTCTTTTCTTTTTCTATTACTTTCCCGTCCTTATCATGGAATGATATCTCCACCTGTATATTTTTATAGCTTACCAGGGTGGCCTTATTGGTTACTTCGCCCTCCACCACCGTTTGGTTCAGCAGGTTGCCATGATGCGACCCCGTGATTTTCAGGAACTTAAGCGGGCTGCTGCGCTCAATATCCTCCATAGAGGCCTTTTTTTCTTCGTATTGGGCAGGTGGGTGCTGGTTATTGGCAGAGTTGCAGGCCAGCAGCATTACAGGGAATAAAAAGGCAGTTATCTGTTTCATATGAGCGTATTTCCCCCAAACATAATAACAATATGCAAATTAATACTGCCGCCCTCCGGTGATTTAACAAATCAAGGTAGATAACCAAATGATAATGCGCAAAAAAGTAAAATAGAGTACGATTATTTAATTTTGTTTTCTTAACTTGAACTGTCTTTTTTCTATTAAATCACAACGCGTTTATCTTATAAC
>CAIJNJ010000079.1 GCA_903821975.1 uncultured Bacteroidota bacterium | reverse complement strand
TTTTACGATAGAATCATAACTAAAATTGTACTTCCGTAATATAGCGTCCTCAGTAACTGTATATCCACCAGCGTTAGTTATTATTACAATAGCTCCGCTATCTGTTTCTTTATACTTACCATGTGACGCATCATAATAACTCTTTGACGCACCAACAGCAACAGGGTCAACATGCGATATCTTCACTGCCGGCTGTGTCATTAAAGAAAACTTATCGTTAAGGTTATATTGCAGGTAAGGGGATACTACAAATTTGTTCGCTCCACTTCTACTAAACCCGGTCTCATAACCGCCTTTTACACCCGCCTCAAACTTCTTTGAAAATAAACTATGTTTTGCAGCTTCGTCTGTGCTGGTACCGGCCAGCGAATCAGGCTTAGGTGATGTATCAATGCTTTTAAATGTTGATGGCAGCAATTGTTCGTATTCATCAATAGCGTTCGGTTTCTGCGCGGTAAACGTATTCACCTTCACATTGTCTGCCACAATGGTTTCCTGCTCAATAGCACGCCTGGAAAAGCTGCTGCTGAATATATTTACCGGAGCAGGCGGTGGTGGTGGCGTAGTACTCACATTATTGCCGCTCTTCCTGCCGGTTTCCTTTTTACCTGGTTTAATTTCATTCTTTGCGATCGCTTTGCTTTGAGCGGTCGTCACTTTATCAGCCTTCACCTTTTTATCAGCCTTATTAACCGTGTTTGGTGCGGGCTTGTTCTTCTCCTTAACAGCTACCGTTTTCTTTTTAGCCATAGTACTTGCAGCCTGTGCATCCTTACCGGTGGTATTTGTTTTTGCAGGAATTGCAGCAGCAACAGGCTTTTCAGCAATTTTCTTATCCGTTTTCTTAAGTGCCACAACAGGTTTGCTATCTACTGCGTTTGCTTGTGGTTTATTGTCAGCTACTTTCCGGCTTGTCTTTTTTTCATTGATAGCCGATGAAGATGCATAATTATTCGTTGCAGCGATGTTTGTGCTTCCTGTTTTCACTTTCTTATCCTGTACAGGTTGCTTACGTGCAGTAGCCGCAGCTTTTTCAATCGGCACTGTTGGCACACTTGTATTTGTAACAACATTTGTTTTGCTGGTCGTAGTTTTCGTTGTGGCAACAGTTGTATTTTTATCGGCCTTGTCTGTACCCGGAACTGGCTGGCTCACAGCAGTACTTTTCTTACTATCGGTATTTGCAGAAATGACAATCTTTTCCTTTTTAGGAACCGCAGCAACCTTTTCTGTCTTGTGCTTGCTGGCGTTATTAAGTGCAACCTCGCCGGTATTGGTATTCGCTTTAGATTGCTTTTCCTTTACCGGGGTGGTTGGCGCATCATGCTTTACAACACTTTTCGTTTTTATTAAGGGCGCAGCAGCTACAACCGGCGAAGAGAAAGTTCTATCCTTTGTAGTGATCCGGCTTCTCTTATGTCTTGTACCGGAAACAAACTCCGCTTTAGGTGCTTTTGTTTCTACGTTTGTGTTCTGTTTATCAGGTGCAGCGACTGTCGTTCTTGCGACTGTTGCTCTATGTTTGCGAGGTGTATTATTAGCTATGGGCTGACGCGTGTCTACAGTTTGTATGTTTGCAGACTGCGGAATTCTTTGCGTATTCTGAACGCTGATATGAGGCCTGCTGCCGTAATTAGCTTCGCTTGTATGCTCGTTGGGGTCTGACTGTGTTGCAACAATATTGTGGCCGCTGCTTTGCACCACCGTATATCCTGGTACCTGCTCATCACTTTCATCAGAAGCTCCGTTCCTTTTCCTGCTGCTACTGCTATACCCTACCGTATATTGGTCGTCATCGGTATCGGCATAAAGATCATCATGGGTGTATGTTTTCTTAGCGGGTGTATTTATTGCTTCATGGTGTTTCCTTTTGTTTGATGTATGTTTTACTGCAATTTTTGTTTCAGATACGTTATCGGCTGTTGATTTTTTTGCTTTGTTCTGTTTTGTTGCGCTTGTATTATTTGCATGGACTTCCCCGGGTACTACTGTTGTGGCTTGGCTGGCAGCATCCTGCGGTTTAGCGTTCGTCGCTTCAGTTGATGCAGCTATGGTAGCATCCGGGTGCACATCACCCTTCATTTTCCATATTACGGATGCACCAAGCAGCACTATAAATGATACAATGCTGATATACCAAAGCCAGCGATAAGGGAAGCCGGGCTTCTTACGTTTTTCGTTTAACCTTTTCTCAAGGGCATCCCACACTGCAGGAGGCGGAGTCTCGGAATAGGAGCCGAGCTCTTCTTTGAAAAGGTTATCAATGTGTTTATTCTTTTCCATCTTCGTTTCAGTTTCTACAGTATAAAATTTATTTTTTCTTTTAATCTTCTTCTCGCATCATTCAGATACCACCTGCTGTTGCTCTCTGTAAGGTTCAGCAGTGTCGCTATTTCCTTATGAGAATAATTCTCGAACACATACAGGTTAAAAACCGTTCGCTGTGCATCAGGTATCGTTTGTATAATGTTCAGCAATTCTTTGTGTGATATCTTCTCCACCGACTCACTGTTAATAAAAGCATCCTCTTCCTGTACTTCTTTATGTGACTGTGCGTCTTTAATATTTTTTCTGAGGTGGTCAGTCACCGTATTTACTACAATGCGCCTGATCCATCCTTCAAACACTCCCTGGAATGAGTACTGGTCTAGCTTGGTGAGTATTTTATAAAACGAATCATTCAATACTTCCTGTGCCGCAAACTCATCATTGTACAGGTATCTTTTAATGACACCATATGCTGCCGGTGCGTATAGGTCATATAATTTCTTCTGGGCAGCCGGCGACTGTGCAATGCAATCCCTGATAAGAATGCTGAGCTCATTATGGCCGGATACCCCGCTTTCCAAAGTGGTAACTTGACTGTATATGTTAATTACTTGAGACAATTATATGCACATTTATTTCATCTATCAGCCAAATAAACTATCTGTTATAGTTAATAGACGAGTTTCATGTATAAAATGTTAGTACCAGAAAAATATTTTCCTAAATTACTAACATTTATTTTAGAACTTTCGTCTATTGTATAGCCATAGGCATGTTTAATAGAACCGTGGATATGGATAAACGGAGTGTTATTTAGTTATTTTGCTGTTTTTGTGCCTGTGAATAAACCAATATGAAAAAAATAATATTCTGCTCGCTACTTGCAATATTTGCCTGCCAGGTAAAGGCACAGGTAACTCAAATAACCGAAGATTTTAATACTTCGTGCGCTTCTGCTACCGGTTTTCCAATGGACTGGATTAGTTTCAACCCTGTTGCATCGACAACACCGGATGGAGCATGGCAATGCGCCCCGCTGGAAGGCCGGTCCGGAACTCCCGGCATATTATGCGATGGTGTCTGGAGCAGTTCCTACCATCTCGACACATCGTACCTGATATCACCGGCTTTAAATCTATCGGGATATTCCGGTAACATATATGTACGGTTCGATACCAAGACCACCCGTATACATCTCGGCGCAAGGTTATTTCTTTTGGCATCTACAGATACCGCCTTTGACTCTACTGTTGCACCGGTCTTTGATCTTACCCAGTCCTTAACTCCTGTTTTGGTAACAATACCCACTTACACGCAGGGTGAACAAATAAAAAAAGCTACTATTCGGTAGCTTTTTTCTTATACCTCAATTTCCTGTGTGGCTCTGGTTGGTTCGGT
>CAIJNJ010000078.1 GCA_903821975.1 uncultured Bacteroidota bacterium | reverse complement strand
TGGTTTAAGAACAGGGATTATACCAATGCAGCCAAGAAGGCATTTATCATGAACCGTATCGGGGACCTAGGGTTCCTTGTAGGTATGCTGCTTATCCTGTTCACTTTCGGTACACTTTCTTTCCAGGACTTTTTCGGACAACTGCATAACCAGCAGACAATAGTATCCGCATCTACTTATAATTGGATAGCGCTTTGTCTTTTTATTGGTGCTACGGGTAAGAGTGCACAGATACCGTTATATACATGGTTACCAGATGCGATGGCGGGCCCTACTCCTGTATCTGCACTTATCCATGCGGCTACAATGGTTACTGCGGGTATCTATATGATAGCGCGCAGCGGCGCTTTATACAGCCTTGCGCCAATGATATTGCACGTTGTTGCCATAATAGGCCTGGCCACTGCGATACTGGCTGCAACAATAGCTATTAAGCAATACGATATTAAAAAGGTACTGGCATACTCTACAGTGAGCCAGCTTGGTTTTATGTTCCTCGCATTAGGCGTAGGTGCCTATACTACTGCCGTGTTTCATGTTATGACGCACGCATTCTTTAAAGCATTGTTGTTCCTTGGTTCAGGCAGTGTTATACATGCAATGGGTGGCGAGCAGGATATTCGTAAAATGGGCGGTCTTGGAAAGCATATGCGCATCACGCAGGCTACCTTCCTTATCGGCTGCCTTGCTATTTCCGGAATCCCCGGTTTTTCAGGCTTCTTCTCTAAAGATGCAATTCTCGCTGAAGCTTTCGCCAGCAGCCCGATATTATATTATCTCGGTATAGGCGCGGCGATGATGACTGCCTTTTATATGTTCCGCTTATACTTCCTTACATTCCGCGGCAGTTTCCGTGGTACGGAAGATCAGCACCATCACCTGCACGAGAGCCCTGCAGCTATGACCATTCCATTGGTGATACTTGCTATTCTTTCTATTATCGGCGGTTATGTAGGTATACCCGAGGTAATGGGCGGACATAATGAAATAAACACTTACCTCGGCACCGTTGTTACCAATTTTGGCAACCACGACCTTGCGCCGACCACCGAATGGATATTAATGGCTGTATCGGTAATAGGTGCAGTGATAATGATAATAGTTGCTTACTCCATCAACCGCAAACCAAACTTTGTTGAGAACACAGGCCTTGCCAAAGTGCTGGAAAACAAATGGTATGTAGACGAGCTGTACGATGCTATCGTGGTAAGGCCACTGCAGTCATTATCCGGGGTACTGGATAAATTTGCCGAAAGAAGGGGCATTGATGGCATTGTGAACGGAGTGGGCAAAACAGTAAGATGGGGTGGCGACCGCTTAAGGTTGCTGCAAAGTGGCCAGGTTGGCTTTTACATTTTTATAATGGTATTGGGCATCGTGATATTGTTTACGTTAAGTTTTTTCTGGATTAAATAAACGCGGAAACTTTTTGGTTTTCACTTTTGATTTTTGACTTAATAATATGGTTTTAATACTTCTTATACTCATTCCGTTACTGACAGGCATTATTTCCTTCACTGTGAAAGGTGACGGGGCTAAGGCGCTTGCTTTGGTAAGTTCTATATGCACAATGGCGCTCTCTGCTTATGTGAGCGGATCAAATTATACTGCACCTATTACTTATTCACATGACTGGATACCTATTCTCGGCACCCAGTTCAGCCTTGTTGCGGACGGCATGAGCAGTATGCTTTGCTTGCTTACAGGTATCGTTGTTACGGTAGTAATGATCGTAAGTGTAAATAAAAAAGTAGAAAGGCCCGGCGCATTTTGTGGATTCCTCTTGTTATCGCAGGCGGGGCTTATGGGTGTTTTCCTTGCTTATGATGCGTTGGTGTTCTATGTATTCTGGGAGCTTGCGCTTATTCCTGTTTATTTCTTATGCTCCATGTGGGGCGGTGAAAAGCGTATCCCTGTTACCTTCAAGTTCTTTATCTACACATTTGTAGGCAGCCTTATGATGCTGGCGGGGCTTATATACCTGTCTATGCAAACACAGGGGCTCAGCAGTTATTCCTGGAACGATATTACACGTGCGGGTGCATCGCTCCCCCCCGAAAAGCAGCAATGGCTTTTCTGGCTCATCTTTATCGCTTTTGCTATCAAGATGCCGATCTTCCCGTTCCATACATGGCAGCCCGATACTTACGAACAGTCGCCAACACCGGTTACTATTATTCTTAGTGCACTGATGGTGAAGATGGGGCTTTACGCAATTCTGCGTTGGCTTATCCCTGTATTGCCCGCCGGTGTAGCTTACTGGTCTGATACAGTAATTGTACTTTCTGTTATTGGTATTGTATATGCTTCATGCATAGCAATGGTGCAAACGGATATGAAGCGTCTTATCGCTTACTCTTCCATTGCGCACATGGGCCTGATGGCAGCCGTGGCATTTTCAGGCAGCTCTGTAGGTATGCATGGCGTTATGGTGCAGATGTTCAATCACGGTATTACGATAACCGGTATGTGGGTAATGGTAAGTATCATAGAAGACCGCTGGGGCACACGCGATATGACTAAGCTTGGCGGTATGGCGAGCATAGCCCCGCAAATGGCCATAGCGCTTGTTATTATTTCGCTTGCAAGTATAGCCTTACCGCTCACCAATGGGTTTGTGGGTGAGTTCATGCTATTCAACGGCTTATTCTCAGGTACAGAGGCAAATCATGCAACCCTGATGGTTATTGCAGGCCTCGGTATCATACTCGGTGCTGTTTATACACTGAACATGATACAGAAGACCGCTTACGGCAATGTAGTGAAAATGATCACGACAAAAGACCTGAGTGTAAATGAAATTTTAGGTTTGGCAATTATTATCAGCCTGATCCTTTTCCTGGGGGTTTATCCAAAACCACTTCTGGATCTGACATCGGGCATTGCCGGTATGATTGTGAAATAGTGCTGTGGAATTTGAGATTTTGATTTTTGATTTTTTAATTAGAATATGAAGGCAATTATTGCTACAACGATTTTTGGTATAATAATGATGTTTGCCAGCTTTATGGTAAACAACAAGAGTGCTGTATCTACCATTGCAGTGTGTCTTTTCGCGATATTGCTTGGTATTAATATATGGGACATGGTGGGTACCCCTGCCAATTCCCCCCAGTTGTTTTACAGCGGCATGCTGCGTGTAGAACATTATTCGCTATGGTTTAATATACTGATGAGCGGCTGCACTTTACTGTATGTTTTGCTCATGGGTAAGGAGATACAGAAGGTAGGAAGCCATGTGGCCGAATATTATGCCCTCATCTTCTTTATACTTTGCGGGGTATATGTCCTTTCCACTTACAATAACTTGCTGATGCTGTTCATAGGCATTGAAATACTTTCTATCCCTCAATACATACTTGCAGGAAGCGACAAGCGAAACCTGAAGAGCAGCGAGGCTTCCCTGAAATACTTCCTCATGGGGGCTTTTTCTACGGGCATATTGCTGATGGGCATTACCTTATTATACGGCGCTGCGCGCACGTTCAATATTATGGATATGGTAAGCATTTTGCACAGCGACGCGCTTAACCCGCTGGCGCTTGCAGGTATAATGTTCATTATGATAGCGCTTTCTTTCAAGGTATCTGCTGCGCCTATGCATATGTGGACGCCCGATGTATACGATGGCGCACCAACGCCGTTTACTGCTTACATGGCCACTATTGTAAAGGCCGCTGCATTCTTTGCGTTCCTGCGTTTGTTCCAGGTTTCATTCAACAGCCTCAGCGACCACTGGACTATTATATTAGCCGTGATCACCGCAGCTACATTACTTGTGGGTAATGTAACGGCAGTTTTCCAGCAGAGCGTAAAGCGTATGCTTGCCTATTCGTCTATTGCGCAGGCTGGATTTATGTTGTTTGCCATACTGGCTGTAAATGCAATTGCATGGCAGGGTATCATTATTTATGCCGTAGCATATAGCGTAGCAACTATCGGTATCTTCTCCGTATTGGTAAAACTGAAGGACTACACTTATGATGGTTTTAATGGCCTTGCGCAAAAAGAACCATTGCTGGCCTTTACCGCATCCATATTCCTGTTCTCACTGGCAGGTATACCGCTTACCGGTGGCTTTATTGCGAAGTACTATGTATTACTTGCAGTAGTGCAGCAGGGTCATTTGTTGTGGCTGGTAATATTTGCGTTGCTCATGGCTGCTATCAGCGTATACTATTACTTCCGCGTTATTATAGCCATGTATTTTAAAACCGGATCGCCCGAAATGAATTCACCGGTAACTATGGGCGATAAGTTCATGCTTATTGTTACCTGCATCCTGGTATTGCTGCTCGGTATTTTCCCGCAGTTATTTCTGAACAACATTTAAAAGAAGAGAATTATCCCAGCAGAAATTCAATAGCCCTGGGATAATAAAAATGCTCGAGCTTATGGATGCGGCTTGCTAGTTCATCAGCGCCGTCATTTTGTTCTACCCTGCACCTTGCCTGTAGAATGATGTTACCTTCATCATAAGCCTCATTCACATAATGTATGGTAATGCCCGATTCCGCTTCTTTGGCATTGATAACGGCATGATGCACATTATGGCCATACATACCTTTACCGCCATAGCCGGGCAGGAGCGCCGGGTGAATATTGATGATCTTCCCCGGGAATGCATGGATTATCTTCTCGGGAATCTTCCAGAGGAAACCCGCAAGCACAATTAGTGACGGCTTGAAATCGTTCATTTGTTCTATCAACAGTGTTTCTCCATAAGTCTTCTTATCTACAATAAGGAAAGGGATCTCCTCACGCTTTGCAATTTCCAGGACACCAGCATCAGCCTTGTTGCTCACTATAAGTGATACTTTGGCTTTACCGTTATTCTTAAAGTGAGCAATAATGGCCGCGGCATTTGTACCGGCACCTGATGCGAAAATGATGAGTGAATGCATAACATGTAGAATGCAGCAAAATTAGAGCATTTATTTATGTTTATCGCCGGCCTTTACTCATAAGCTGCAATCACAGCCACTGAATTTCTCAAAAAGAAGTAAGTGCACCTTTAGTTTTTTTAACATAGTTTACCTTGTTTCTATAGGGTTTCTTCAGAATCCAGGGGTATGTTTGCTATACAATAGGATATCTTGAAAACATTTCTTTGCGTCACTTTACTGGTGTTTTTTGGGTTTGCCGGTTATGCGCAATCCAATTATAAGGTTACCGGTAAGGTTCTGGATGCGGCTACACACCAACCCATCGAATATGCTACGATCACTGTAGCAGATAAGTCATCAAAAAAAGTGATCAATGGCGCTATTACCGATGCCAATGGTGCTTTTGAAGTTGGCAACCTGCCTGCGGGCGCATACGCACTTACCATAGAATTTATTGGTTATCAGAAAAAGATCATCGACAGCGTATTATTAAGCAGCGCGAAAAAGGTCGTTTCTCTAAACAATATTTCCCTGTCCGCCGTCGGCAGGTCATTGCAAGAGGTAAGCATAACTGCAAGCGCGCCTGTTATTGAGAACAAAATTGATAAGATCGTTTATAACGCTGCCAACGATATTACCGCACAGGGTGGGCTGGCACTGGATGTGTTGAAAAAGGTGCCGATGGTAAATGTGGATATAGACGGCAATGTAGAACTACAAGGGAATACCAATATACTGTTCCTTATCAATGGAAAACCATCGAGCATGTTTGGCAATAGTGTAACGGATGCACTTGCTGCCATCCCCGCCAGCCAGATAAAAAGCATAGAGGTGATCACGAGCCCCGGTGCAAAATATGATGCACAAGGCACAGGGGGTATCATCAATATCATTTTGAAGGAAAACAAAATGCAGGGTATCAATGGTAATATCAATTTGTCCGGCGGTACCCGATTGGAAAATGGGTCGGCTAATCTGAATATCCGCAAGAATAATTTTGGAGTGAACCTTTTTGTAAGCGGAAATGCGCAACTCTCTTCGCGCACCCCAACAACGCAAAACCGCACATCATTTGATACCGTTAACCTGTTGCAGGACGGCTATACCGATTTCCAAAGGAGCGGCTACCAGGCAGGTATTGGCTTTGACTGGAGTGTTTCAAAGTCAGATAATATTACAGTTTCGTTTAGCTATAATCGTTATGGTAATACGAGCGAGGGCATTACGAATATACAGCAGGATACAGGCAGTACAAATCAACCAGCCTTCAGCAGCAGAAATTCTTATAACCGGTTTGAAACAAACTCGTTTGACTGGAGCCTTGACTATAAAAAAACCTATAAGAAGGAAAACGAGGAACTGAATATATTATACAGTGCATCTTACGGTGATCCGAATACCTACTACAGGCAAATGAGCATATATCCAGGCGCTCCAGACTCATATGCAGGTGCAATTAGTAATAACCCCGGTACTAATAAGCAAAACAATCTTTCCGTTGATTATACATACCCGGTGACGAAGGAGTTTGTACTGGAGACCGGGGCCAAAACAACTTTGCAGGACATTACCAGCGCCGCAGGTGTGAATACGTTACAGCCTGATTCCCAGAAATACTTCCCTGATCCGGGGCAGACCTATTCCCTGAAATATGACATGCGGGTATATGCCGCATATCTTTCTGCTTCATTTCCTGTTGCTAAATTCCTTAAGGTGAAACTGGGTGCCCGTTACGAATACACCCAAACAAAAGTAGACTTCCCTAACACCAGCATTCCTGATTATGGTTTACTGGTGCCATCAGTAATTCTTTCGCATGATATAAGAAACGGACAATTCATTAAGCTGTCATATACGCGCCGTATAGAACGCCCTGACTATCGTGATGTGAACCCTTTTCTAAACCTTGCCGACCCTTATAATATTACCACCGGCAACCCACAATTAAAACCCGAACTTGGAAACAACTTTGAGCTGGGCTACAATAAGTCTTTCGGTAAAGGTTCAAATATTTATATCTCGCTCGTAGAGCGTATCAACACGCAGGACCATAAACAGGTAACTACTTTTTATTCCGCCTATCAATCAGGCGATTCTGTATACACCAATGTATCAGTAACTAATGTACAGAATACGGGTACTGAATATAATTCCGGGGTAAACGTATCCGGGTCGTGGACCATAAAAGATAAGCTGACCTTTCGCAGCAACGCCTTCATCACATACAGGTATATTGTAAGTAGCGATTCGGCTTATAATGGTGTGAGCGGCATCCGCTACCGGGTGAATCTTAATACTTCTTACCAGTTGCCCCGCGACCTGGTTACAGAAGGGTTTGGCAATTACAATTCGGCAACTAACAGTATACAGGGCAAGACACCGCAATCACTTACTTATACATTCGCATTCAGGAAACAATTCTGGAAAAAGAATGCCAGTGTAGGTGTGACTGCCACCAATATTTTCAGCCAGTACATCAGGCAGGTGACAACAATAACAACGGCAGATTATACTTCTTACAATGTACGTATGCTGCCATACCGCTCAGTAGGCATTAGTCTCACTTATAAGTTTGGTAAGCTGGAATTCAAAAAACCGAAAGAAGATGATAGCTACCTCAACAACCCCCCGGTAATGGGTGGTTGATCTATTAGTGGCAGAGTTCCTTTATCTTCTTAAGAGCGTTCATATTGCCCAGTTGTTGCGCCATATTCAGGTCGCTGCATACGCCTTCCCTGTTGCCACCTAATAGTTTGTTCTGCATTGCCCTGTTGTAGTAGGCATCTGCATCAGTAGGCTTTTGCTCTATGATCTTGGTGTAATCGTTTATAGCTCCTTTATAGTCCTGCAACTGTATGTGCAACCGTGCACTTTCATAATACACCGATATAAGCTTTGGGTTTACCCGAACGGTTCTTGCATAGTCTGCTAAAGCGCCGGTATAATCTTCCAGCTTGTATCGTGCAGTACCCCTGTTGTAATATACATGGGCATTCCTAGGGTTTATTTCCAGTGCCCTTGAATAGTCACTTATAGCGCTTTTATAATCGCCTGTTGCAAGATGGGTATTGCCCAGGCTCACATAGGCATCTTCATCTTTAGGGTCTGTGGATATTGCTTTACTAAAGTCAGCAACGGCGCCTTTAAAATCATGGAGTTTGCTTTTTGCATGGCCGCGCACCATGTAAGCTTCCTCATAATCGTTATTAAGTTCTATCGCTTTGTCAAGGTCAGCCACAGCGCCTTTGTAATCATCCGTTTCAAATTTCGCATTGCCCCTGTTGTAGTAGCTTTCTGCATCGCGCGGGCTTATTTCTATGGCTTTTGAATAGTCATCAATAGCGCCGTTATAGTCTTCAGTGCTTTCCTTAGCCACGCCCCTGTCTGAATATGCGGCAGCATCTTTAGGATCTAATGCTATGGCTTTTGTAAAGTCTTCTATAGCGCCTTTGTAATCTTTAAGGTCAGCTTTTGCGCCGCCCCTGTTATAATAGGCATCCTCATGTTTCGTATCCAGTTCTATGGCTTTGTTATAATCGGCAATGGCGTCTGTATCATTATGCTGCGCCATTTTCACAAGGCCCCTGCCATCATATGCATCAGCGTATTTAGAATTTATTTCTATCGCCTTATTAAAATCAGCAAGCGCGCCTGAAAGGTCCTGCATTTCATATTTTGCATTTCCACGGCCGTTATAGGCTTCGGTATCATTGGCATCAGCATCTATGGCTTTTGAGAAGTCGGCTATAGCGCCTTTATAATCCTGCTTGTCATATTTCGCGGTGCCGCTATCGTCCAGTTCTTTACTTCCCTCGTTCTTACAGCTAGCCATAAGTATGCAACCCAGTATAATAAATGCTGTCCTTTTCATCTTGTTTAATTTGTAGTAAATAAAATACCCCGCTTTATCTTAAATAGCATGAAGACTTAGGGGGTTTGCAAGATACTAAGTTTTTTAATGTTTAAAAGCTGAAAATGGAGCATTTTAGCTTGTTTTTCCTGTTAATCAGTCATTATAATGCTCATTCACTACTCCTTCAGTAATCTTAAACATTTCCTATCCCCATCGTTGTTCATGATCTCAATGACATAAACTCCCTTTAATAAGTTTTCTATATTTTCTACTTGTTTGCTCTTTGTAATGTTACATTCCAAGACCTTCTGTCCGAGGATGTTGATAATACAGCATTTATACCCAACTGCATTTTCAATGATTATTTCATTTGTTGCCGGATTTGGAACTACATCAATATCCGGTATGAAGGTTATTTTAGGGGTTTGCAAGACGGCGCAGTTATTAACAAAATAGGAGGTATCTCCCGGGAATGGGAAAGTGTAAGGTAAGTTTATGGAGTATGCAAATCCATTATGATTAAAGCATTGTAAAAATATTGTATCACCATAATACATGGCTGTAATTTGAGCATTTACGGGATCGAAGACACTGCCGATTCCTTCTATATAGGTTATGTAGGGATTATAGCTGGCAAAATGAATATTAAATGTATCTATCTCAACAAGTGAAAATACTTTATAATAAAGACCATTTATCAAAATCGAATCTATACTGATTACACTATCTATATTATTACTGTCGATAGTTGAAAAAGTGTGTTCAAACGAAAAGTTATATGCGAGATGAACAGTATCTCCAACGTGTAGATTATATTTGTATAATACTCTATCATACCCATAGAGGTCATGGTATAGATATACTATTCCCAAAGCAGAATCTTCCCTGATGTAATTAATACCATCAACATAAGACGAGGCAGCGCTTGTGCCGCTACACAAAGTTCGATAGGGATAGGAACCAATCCATGTAACCCCAGGGAAATAGGAATACTGAGTCCAAAATGAAGTTCCGGTCATGTCATGGCCGGTTATATACCAATAATTCGACGTGTCAGTAATATGTATTTTCTGTGCATTTGCGAAGGTGGACGCAAATAAAAATA
>CAIJNJ010000077.1 GCA_903821975.1 uncultured Bacteroidota bacterium | reverse complement strand
GGCAAATGAGAAATACGCAAAAGAAGAAGGTGTTGTATTACTGAACGATAAGCGGCAGATCGTGTATCCGGAGAACGGCGCGGGAGAGGAGCAGGTGGAAATGCTGGTGTATATCAATTCTCAAACAGCTATCAATCAATTTAAGGAATATTACATTCAGCATAATTTCCATTCGCAGAAGCTTATTATAGATAAAGCGGAACTGCTTAAAAAAGACGGTAATAAAGTGCCTGCCGAAAAACAGAATGGCTATTGTGTGTTCTCATCACTGGGTATAGGCGATGCAATTCACATAAGCTATAAGCTGGAAAATTCATACCAGGGAAAACTCGCGGAGCACTTCTGGAGTGAAACCTACTTCAATAATGTGTATCCGACACAAACATCAAGATATAGCATTATCGTTCCGGTAAATAAAAAATTCGATTTTAAGGTGACGCCGAAAGACGCCAAGCCTGTAGTAAATTATATCGATGACTACACAATGTATACCTGGGAAGAAAACGATATACCCAAAATAGCCACAGAACCACTGGCTACGTCCGATATATATGATAAGATCACCGTTTCTTCCATACCGGATTGGAGTTATGTTGCCAACTGGTACAGCGATATCAGCAATATTAAGACTAAAGCGGATTTTGAAGTGAAGGAAAAAGTAAAAGAGTTAATGGCATTTAACGAAAAACTGCCCGATATCGAAAAAGCCAGGATCATATATAACTACATTGAGAATAATTACAATTACAGCAGTGTGCCGTTCCTGCACAGTGCATTTACGCCGCAGAGCTCATCACGAACCATGAGCACAAAACTTGGAGACTGCAAAGACCTTTCTACTTTATTTGTTTCAATGGCAAGAGAAGCCGGTTTGAACGCAAACCTTGTATTAGTACGCACCAAAGGCTCAGGCGATGACGACCTGGAGCTGCCAACTATTTCTTTTAACCATTGTATCGCACAGCTGCATGCCGGTGATAAGAATTACCTTATCGAGCTTACCAACAATCATTTATCATTTGCTGCAATGGGGAGCCATATCATCAATGCAAATGGCCTGTTCATACCCAAAGACGGAGAAAGTATTACTGATGCTAAGCTGGTAAAACTGAATACACAGGACCGTCCTCAAAACTCCATTGTGAGGTCAACTAAAATTTCTTTTAATGGCGACCAGGCAGTGATACACAGAGTTGTGTATAAGATAGGGGCAGAAGCGGCTACTGCAAGAGGTGCATATAAAGATAAAGATGAAGAAGATAAGAAGAAATACCTGACAGGACTGGTTAGTACAGAGCTCAATAAAAACATAAAGATAGAGAACCTGAATTTCGAGAACTTAAAAAATCTGAGCGATTCGATCATCTACAATTATGATCTTAAAGTAGATAACTTCTCAAATGAGATCGTAGGTATGAAGGTGTTCAGGATACCATGGACCGATGCTCATTTTAATGAACAGATGTTCTCGCTGGACAAAAGGAAGTATCCGTTGGATTTTGAGTATTACACCAGTACTCCTTCTTTCACGGAAACTATTTCTATTGATCTTCCCGTCGGGAAAAAACTTGCTGAAACCCCAAAGGATGTGGTCATCACCAGCCCTGCCATCAGTTACTCTGTTAAATACCAGGTAAAGGACAACAAGCTTGTTGCCGTGCGCGAAATAAAATATCTTAAAGACATCATAATGCCTGAAGAATATGAAGGCGTAAAAGACATTATTGCAAAAATAAACCAGGCCGATAGCAAGGATATTGCAATGAAGTAGGGTAGCGTATCTATACTATCGCCGCCAGCACGTCATAAAACTTGTAGCAATCCTCAAATGTATTGTATAGCGGCACAGGCGCTATACGTATCACATTTGGTTCGCGCCAGTCTGCTATAACTCCGTTTTTCGTGAGCTTGTCAAATACCTCGCGGCCCCTTTCTGCAAACAACAGAGACAACTGGCAACCACGCCTTGCCGGCTCCGATGGCGTTATTATTTCAAAAGGAAGGTGATTTATTTTATTGAGCAGGAATTCCATGTAGCCGGTGAGCTGTATGCTCTTCTCACGCAGTGCTGTGATACCTGCTTTGTCAAATACATCGAGTGATGCATTGTGTGCTACCATGTTGAAGACAGGTGCATTGCTCATCTGCCAGCTTGCTGCGCCTTTCTGGGGCACAAAACCTTTCTGCATTTTGAAGCGTGTCTTTTCTTCATTGCCCCACCAGCCGGCAAGGCGAAAAACGGTAGGGTCATTGCCAAGCCGCTCGTGTACATAGGCGCCGCCAACAGCTCCGGGGCCGGAGTTGAGGTATTTATAGGAGCACCAGCAGGCGAAGTCTACATTCCAGTCGTGCAGGCGAAGAGGTACATTACCAACTGCATGTGCCAGGTCGAAGCCGGCATAAGCACCCACACTATGTGCGGCATGGGTAATGCTTTCCATATCAAATACCTGGCCGGTATAATAATTCACACCGCCAATCATTACCAATGCTATCGAATCACCTGCTTCTTTAATGGCATTGATGATATCTATGTCTTCTATAAGGTAAGCGCCGTTTTGCGGAGTTATTTCTATGATAGCATCTTCAGGATCATAACCGTGCATACGCACCTGTGTCTCCACTGCATATTGGTCGCTGGGGAAAGCGCCTGCTTCCATAAGTATCTTGTAGCGCTTACCCTGCGGG
>CAIJNJ010000076.1 GCA_903821975.1 uncultured Bacteroidota bacterium | reverse complement strand
TGTCTTGCGTAAAGCTGCCATCTTTTTGCAGCAACCCTCTCTCCTGTGCATTATCTGTGTAAGTAAGCGTTACAGGCATATAATATTCTCGCCCCAGCGCATCAATGGAGTAATATGGAGACCCTTGTGCCCCGTTTTCTTTCCTGTCGGGAGAAAAAGAACCATTGCCTGTGACCTGTGTAAACATAGGCTCAAATGCCTGGCTTCTGTATCCGAATGTTTGCTCAAAGAGATCTGCTAAACTAAATGTGATTTCTGCCATGGTTATTGTATTGTATTTGCACTATTAAGCACTTCCAGGAGTACTTCTTCTACCTCGTGTTTGAGATCAGCCAGGCCTGCATTTGTGTCTTTTGTGTTTATTGTGAAATTCCCAATTACCGGTGTATTGAGATTTATATGGACTGTGCGTCCGAAATTGTTGCCTGTACTGTTAATATTATCAAGTGGATTGTTGACACCTTCAACATTTTTATTTGTATCTGTAGCTAAGTGTAATACATCGGTATTCAGATCACCTTTTTCAAATTCTTCATTTGCAGTCAATAAAAAAGAACGTTCCCAAGGTGTAAATGGTAAACTATCTTTTCGATTATTATTGGCTGTGTCAATGATGTTCATCAAGCCAAAATTCGGTTCCTGATCAGGTTTTGTTACAATTTCATCTAATCCTAATATTGGAGAAGTTGCAAATGGCGAAAGATATGCAACATCAATAGATTGCCTTTGATTATATAGTTCAGGAATACTCCATTTATTTTTTATACCGGGGTAATTCAAGAAGATATTTTTAATTATTTCGGTAGGGTTAACAGTATTTTTTTGTTCAGGAGGAATTACGCGTTGTAAATTAATCAGGTCTTTGCTCACATTTATTGCCGAAGTATTATTGCTGAGTTTTATTGGCCTTGTGAGAGGTATTCCGCTACCCCGATTTTCATTGGCTTCATTAATTGTTAATTTTAAGAAGTATGGCTGTAGGCCGGTTTCTGCAGTGGTTATAGCACTTCCACTTATAGTACCTGTTTTGCGGTCATTTATGAGTGGAATCGCTATCCGCGTTTTGTCGATTGCTATAATTGGGGGGATATTGCTTAATGCATTCTCTGAAATACTTCCAGAAAAATCAAACGATTTCAACATTATTTTATTGGACAAGCTGCTGTTTTTCGCGATTTTAAGTGATATGGTACCAGGTTGCAATTCATCCTGAATTATTGAGTTCCAAGAGATTAATCCATTTAAATAGTTCGCTTCTGTATCACCATAATAATGGTTTAGTTTTAATCTATGAGCATAATCTGTGAGATTTGTTGCGTCAATCGGCGTACCTATATTGTTTTCAAATTTTAAATGGTTAAGGTTTGCATAAGGAATCCATCTCTTAATGAAGTCATATATATCTTTGAACCGGGCATAAGGAACACGCCCTTCTTTACGAGGAGCAAAATAATCTTCGCTTGGGATTGCAACAGCGCTTAAATTTTTGGTATACTTTATTCCCGCATAATTGTTGTTTTTTAATGCAAGCAGATGATAAAAACCTGCTGTCTCATGCGCTGCCTGAGCCATAAGAATGCTTAATTGCGGCTCCTTCTAACCTGATTGTATCAGACTTTGCTTAAATTTACGTGCAACGCTTATATTTAGTCTTTTTTTGACATTTTTTATTTATTTCATACTGCATCTATGAAAAATCTAAAGAGTATACTCTTGGTAATTACATGTTGTCTATTTTTCAGGTCTGAAGCCCAAATAAAATTAGATGGGTACAAGTGCAAATATTATGATGATCAGCCACCAAATCTTTTTGCTGATTTATATCTGAAAAATGACACATTTGGCTTTGTACTTTTTTCCAGGAGCATAATGGGGGAAATGGAAACAGATGACCCCAAAAAAGAATTGGAAATCGGCTTGCGCTTATGTTTTCGTCACAAACACTATATCAAGACAAAAGATAGCCTATATATATACACCGGTAAATATTCTAATTCTGACCCTTACATTTATGAAATTTATATTCCTGAAGCACAAGTTTCTCTGTCGGTACGTTCAAAAGATAACGATACTGTTTTTTCGGAAAATTCAAAATGGCTATTAGCGCAAATAAGGGCAAATAGAGGCAAGGATATGTTTTTCGTAAATGAAAAAGGTCAAACTTGTCAAGATCGCATGGAAGATGAGTTAGAAAAGTAATGAACCTTATTACGTTGGCCGGGTGTTACATTGCACCTAGGCTGTTCAGCAAGTCAAGCACTTTTCTCTACTTTGTATTTAAGAGCGCCTTTCTTTCATCGATTCATTTCATTGCGTGTGTTGCCTTCATGCCCCTTGATGTAAAACAAGTGTGCTACTTTTTGGGCAAATGCTTTGTCACTCAAAGAACGGTGGTCCAGGCCCGGCAAATGGTATTCCAGTAACGTCTCCAGGTAGCCTAAGGAATCGTGCGCCGGGCCCCCGCACGATTCCTTTATAAGTTTACCAGTGTAGCCTTTTTACCATCCAGTTTCACTTTCAGTTCCTGGCTTGCGCCAATGAACATGGCGTCGTTTTTAAGGATTTCTCCGCTACCACCTATGAATGTGATGTTGGCAAGTTCTTCAAATACATCAAGCACTTTGTCCTTGTCTGCTTTACTCATGGCGCAATTTATGTCATTTCTGTCCGGGTTTTTAAAATAACCTATGTGATCATCTACAGCTATCGCGTACACTCCATATTTGTACTTTGTTTTCCACTCGGTTATTTGGGCATCTGTGACTTGCCCTATTAGTGTATCTTGCGGCATAATGCTTATTTTATTTTTTAATAATTTTGCTGGTGAGTGTTGAGCTTACGCTGTTATCAGCTTCATGAAAACGATCGGTAAGTTGACATCCATGTTTTTGGCCCCCTGTTCCCAGCCTTTTTCGAATTCTTTTACCTCTACGCTTACAAGTGTATCTGTTTGCAGCAGACGTGTGCCTTTGGGCTTGTAGGTGATCACTATATCAAATTGCATATCCAGTATATCATCACCACCGGCAGATATGGCAGCGCGATTCATATCGTCTATAGCGCCTTTTAGCACTTTTATTTCTCCTTCATAAGTGCGGTTGCCGCTTTGTATGCTTATAGGCTCATCGCCGGCAGCATGCAGCAATTGTTTTTCCTTATTGGCCTTATATTTTACTCCACGGATCTTTGTGAGTGGGGATCCGGCAAACATTACGGTCATATCTGCCCACTCGCAGTCTTTACTATCGAAAAATGGTATTGATGGCATTATATAAAAAATTAATTGTTAATAATAACTCTTGCTGAGGTACGAAAAATCTCAGCCACTTATGCATTCGGATTATTAAACCCCAGGCTTATTTCTATATCCGTAGCATAACCTACCGGGATTATTTTCAACACTACATTAAGCTGATTAGTGCTGAGTATATTTTGTGTGGGATCAATAAAGCAACTAACGCTGCTTATCTCCTTATTAGCCGTCATCGTATTGTTCACCTGGTTTACGATCTGTTGCTCCAGCCACTTACAAAAACCGGCATCAAGGGTACCATCAGTATTTACAGGTACTTCATCGTCAACTTCCTGCACAAAGGTTGTATAAGCTAGTATATGTGCTTTATCTATTACCCTGCCACGTGCCAGCATGCAGTAGTCATCTGTTGCGGCAGTGCACATTGGGTCTCCGCTGAAGAAATAGCCACTAACATTTGGATATGTTGTGAACGTTATATACCCCTTACCGGCTATCACAGCCATATCCGTAC
The DNA here is from genome assembly GCA_903821975.1 of uncultured Bacteroidota bacterium. GTDB lineage: Bacteria > Bacteroidota > Bacteroidia > Chitinophagales > Chitinophagaceae > Nemorincola. The sequence continues at coordinate 11,346 of CAIJNJ010000076.1, read as the reverse complement.
CGGTTGCTTCAACTGTTGCCCTGCCTACATAAGCCCTGGTATTAGTTAAAGCACCTGTTCTTACACGGCTAACCTTCCTTTGCACGGGTATCGATGATACAACTCCTAGCAAGAGGCCCACACATGCAGATGTATTACTGTAGGTAGTATCCGTATCACCAATTAATATCGCAGTCCGGTTATTTGTTGTGCCGCTTGTTTCGTCTGTTAATGATCCTGCATCGTTACCATAAGATGTGCCACCAATTACTGCCCGGAATGGCTTCTCTGCCTCAAAGTATGCCTCGGCCATTACAGCCATGTTGGAGGCCGCAGTGAGTACATCATCGTTCAGACCACTGGTTGTGGTGATAGTGCCACCTGCATCTGAAATTGCCTGGTCGTCACTTAGCAGGCCAAGTACTTTTATTTTCCCATTGGCAAAATCAAGCAATTTTTTTGCGCCGTCAGTATTCGTATTATCTGCCATTTGCGCCACGGTCATTGTTGGCGGTACCAGCATCAGGTATAATTGTGCACCGGCACCTGCCTGGTTGTAGAATTCCTGCAACTGTTTTATAGCAAATGGGTTATTATCGGCAGTAATTCCTGCATTGGTTACATCGGTCATACTTGTGACAAGTATCGGCGTGCCGGTTGTATAACCTCCCAATACGCTCATACCTGTTAGTACAATGCCGGTTATTCCGTCATTTGTTTGGAGGGTACCTCCAAGCTGGCCGTTTGCCAGTGATATATTTACACTACCCATTATTATTGTTTGTTTTTGTGATTATTGAAGGTTTATTCGGCATCAGGTTCATCAAGTGGATCATATTCCAGTTCATCTTCCCAATGGTCATTGGTTATTTCTTCCAGTTCTTTATCTACCTCTGATCGTGTTTTGGTTGTTACTGTCCTGTCGTCAAGGCGTTTTGAATGGTTGATCGCATTTTGCTCGTCAAAAAATGCAAGATTATCACTTGTGAAATAGAGCTTATCAACAGTATTGTGGTTATCGAAATACTCCTTTGCGTGTTTCATAGGATCGGTTCGTTTTAGTTTGTTTAACGATGATTGTTGAAGAATACTGTTATCAGGAATATTTGATAAACCCGACCAGTGATTTGTCATTTAAGTTGCGCTGGTGTCTTACTACTTCATAACCTTCACGGCTCCCATTATTATTACTGTTTCCCTCAATAGTGTAGATCACATGGCCTTCCACCTTTTCTACTATTCCGGTATGATCTGCATTTCCGTTGAAGGACAGTATGAACTGGTCGCCTGCATTTATTAGCCCGGGTTGCAGCAGCGCATCAGCTTTCAGCACCTTTTTTAAAGTACCATTTGTTGTGCTATGGCTCCAGCAATCATGCACACTTGCAGTTCTTATTAAAGGGTTTACAAGATTTAGTTTCTTTGCTGCAACTTCATAGCACCAGTATACAAATGCCTGGCACCACGCATATCCCGGGGTCATCCCTACCGCGCGTAGATATTCGTTGACCATTGGGCCGCTATTACTTCCTTTTGGATTTTCAGATTGTCCTATCTGCCCTTGTGCTGTTTGTAAGGCTGTTATTGCCAGCGTTTCAGTGTTTGGTATATTGTTAGAGTTTATAGAGGCCATGCCTTTTCGCTTTATTGGTTGATAAAAATTGCTGATAGTTTATTCCCGATATTCTGTTCAGGATTTGGATGCCGCATACTTCGCCTGCGTATACAAATCGTACAGGCTTTGCTTCATGCGTTGCCCGTCAAGAGTGGCAGCAAGGAGGCTTGCTAATTTTTGCAATACTGCATCTTGCAATTGAGGGTCTCTTTGTTGTATTTGCTGTACAAAACAGTTGAGCAACGCATTTATGTCGCTGTATTGTTTACAGTTATCAGCGATTGTGAGCGCTTCTATTGCTTTACCAAGACCTATTATTATTTGCTCGCGTATTGTATTATCCAGGTCGCCCGGTATTATTGCAGTGATAATATCTGCAGCAGGCGAGGAAAATATTGCCTTAAGTTCTATTGTTATTTTTAGTGCCATATCAATATGGGCATCCACATATTTGTCAAACTCACTTAGTAGTGCTTTCAACTGGCTTTTCATTTTTGAGCAGATCATTTTTTTATTGTTTTAGTCGCTTTTTATTGTTTTGTTTCTAACGTCCGCAAACGCATAGAATGCTCATTGAGGCGACGGTGAATTACAGCGTCCTGTTCCTGCAGCCCTTTTATTTGCTGGCCCTGTATTGTTGTTGCATTGGTGAGCTGCTTTAATTCCATCACTATTTCATCCAGCCTTTTCAGCACCTGGTCTGTTACCACTTTAATGATGAAACCCAGAATCGTAGCCATAATCCCCGCCACCCCTATGAGTATCCATATTTTTATTTCAGAAAGCATATTCGTTGCTTTTACGGTTATGCTGCCGCCTGTACTATAGCAACAATGCCTTTTGCATCTTCGCGGCGGATACGGGCGCCCATGCGCACACTTACACTGTATATATCGCCATAATAAGTTGGATCGCCCACACGCTCGAAGAATTTGATATCTCCTACAGCGCGTTCTACTGATCCTATTTGCCAGCAAAGCACACCGTCATTATCTGTTACTGCCGGTGTGGCACCGTAAGGGTTTACGACAGGCGCTGTATCATTAGTGTAGGTTACTACACCACTACGCATCATTATGTTGAAGCCAAACAACCTGCCCAATACACCATCTTTAACATCATATGCTGCGCTGAAGTCACGGTACTGAGTGGCGCTCATATCATCAGTTAGTTGCTGAAACATATCCGCGCTGATGAGTGCGTAACGGCCTTCCATAGGTATGTTTTGCTTGTTCATTTGCAACTGTGCATTTTTCAGGTCATTTACAGTAAACCGTGCACGGTTACCTGTTGTGCCGGTCAGAGTAGTGGCAGTAGAACTTCCGGACGTGCGTATCACAAGACCGGTACTGGCAGTCGGTGCCCAGTCCACGAGCAGGTTATCTGCAATTGTTTGCCTTAATGATGATTCATATTCTGATAAGACACTTTCACGCTTATTATAGCTAAGTTCAAAAGTTTCCGCATTTGGTATCAGTATAGGGTCTGTGGTGAATTCATCCAGGGTATAAGTGATATCTGTATCGCCACGCTGCACTACTGTTGCCGGCAGGGAAGAACGGTTTTTTACGATATTCGGTAACGCCCCGGCTTGAGGGATGTGCACTACAGATCCCTGCAGTACATATTGCCCCACGTCTGTTGATGCAAGTAAGAACTCATTGTTCTTAAATAGATTGCCTTCGATGTGATCTTGCCAGATCTCTTTTTGAATTGCCATTGGTTAATTGTTGTTTGGTGATTAAGATTGATTATTGGAACTGGAAACATTTAAAGGAGAGACGAACAAACCCACATGGTAGGGTATTGTCATTGAGCGGAAGATGAGGAAACTAACCGGGAGCCGGGAGAGGTAAACCGGACTATCAAACCCACCCTTGAACAAGGATTAAAACCCTCTGCCCGGCCCCGGAATGGTTGAATAAATAAGTATTGATTAGAGAAGGCCGTGAGAATTGACCTTGAATAGATAGACTTGCGGATACTTACAAACTACATAATGGAGAGATATCAGGCTGCAAATTTCAGGTCAAATAATTCCTTGTATTTCACAGGATCATTTGCCCGCAACTCTTTAAGTTTTTTACCAGATGGGTCATTTTTTTCAAAGTCATCCCATTGCCAGGCTGCCTCCGTATTATTTTGTTGCTTGCTTTGTAATAGGTCTGCTATAGAACGGTACGCAGGCATTGCACCCAGTAGCGCCTTCAACCCCTCTGGGTTACCTGCGTAGTCGCACGCAAGTTTGTCTCTGAGTTCAGTGGTTATCTTTTTGTCTTCCAGGCCCCTGTCGAGTAATGCATTGATTTCATGTTTGAGACGAACTTTATTAATTTCTTCGATTTGCTGTTGTAGTTCGTATTTGTCATTACGCAGCATTTTATTTTCCAGGCCAAGATCATTTGCACTTGTTGCGAGGGTTTCTACGGCCAGTGTTATGCATTTTTCATCCGCATCTTTTGCAAGTTTCAGTGTATCCCGTAGTGCCTGCAGTGTATTATTTTGTATGGGGTTAAAAGATGGTGGCGTAATGTTCAGATCTACAAGGTTTAATTCGTTTTCCTGAGCGTCATATAACCTGGTAAGCGCGTTGCAGTTGCCGGGTATATCCACAAGGCTGCATTCTTTGTTATACCATTTCGTAATAGTTGGGCCGGTCTGTCCCGGCAGCATCATATCCTTATCTGTGCTGTATTCAAGAACTACTATGTGGCCCACCGATGCCGCATTCAGGAAACCATTTTCTGCCTCTGCACATATTTGCTCTCCTCGGCTGTTCGATAAGTTTATAACGGGTGTTCCGGTTATTTTATCATCTGCTATACACAGGTCTTCCCACTTCAGCACTATGCCATCTTCGCGCCGGTGCATGTAATAACCAATAGGGTTTTTCTGGAAGGCATCTAATTGATATCCGGAAGTCAGGAGCCGGAAACCATACTCATTTACAGAGCTGTCAGAGAGCACATACTGCTTCTCTATTTTCTTGAATTTTTCTGTCATGATAGGGAATTTCGTTGTTTTGCGACACAAAGGTGAAGCGCTTTTTTAAGTTTTGCAAATCAGATTTTTGTCATAATGCGATATGCGTAGTATCATAGACCGCATGCAGTCTGTCATGTATTTTTTTTCAGAGTTACCTCATTGATTTTTAGCGCCCTACACGTTTATACTACTCTTGGTTTTAGATAAGTGCTATTTTAATGCCGTTTTCCCGATTCTCAAAAACACATTAGCCGTATTTTATGTCTGTTAAGTGGTGAAACGCCACAAAAGAAACATACAATACGGCTAACAAAAGCAGTATGCTTAGAAACGACTACTATGCAAAGTCCATTTGGCTTTTCACATAGTCACGTATTTTACGGATGTAGTCAAAATAACCTATTTGCAACCTCACAAAAAACACAATGAGGATACCTGTTCCTGCTCCTAGCAGCGAAAAAGTAAGTTTTGGCTCCCCGTCCACAGCCATAAGTATCACTGATGCAAGGATCAGGAATACACAGAAAAACATTAAGAGCATTGGCCCCCCTGAATCAAGCCGGCGCATTTTTGAAGTGATCACTACATTCATTTTATTTCCTTCTTCCTTCATTTCCACGCGGGTAATGGGAAGTGTCTTGATACCTTCTGCCTGTTCGGCATGTGGTATGATTCGGAGGGACTGATCTTTTTCGTATACCTCAAAATCCATATCGTGGATCTTTACATGATTGCCAATGAGGCGATTTTTTAGGTCTTCTTTAGGTATTGAGGCCTGGTACCTTTGAGTTCTTGTAAAAAACATAAAAAACGTTTTTAGAGGTGAACTTATAGAACTTACTTACTTATATAGACGCCTAAAATGAAAAAAACGTTTGTCTATATTGTTAATATCTTCAAAAATTGTGCCGTAATGCGTGGTTTGCCGTCTAAAAAGCATCTTTTCAGGCCTGGCAGTGGTCTGTTTGGGCGCTTAGCCCTTAACTTTTGGCTTAACGTAGCGTATCTTTAGACCAAATTGTACGCATTTTGACTTTTGATGAATTTGGTTTCGATGATGATCTGATGGATGGTATCGACGCTATGGGATACCATACCGCAACTCCTGTACAGCAACAGGTTATACCCTATATTGTTGAAGGTCGGGATATTATAGCTGCGGCTCAAACGGGTACGGGGAAGACTGCCGCGTTCTTATTGCCGGTTATCCATAACCTTATTACAAAGCCTCATGATGCGCACACCATCAATGCAATGATCATTGTTCCTACCCGTGAGCTGGCTGTACAAATAGCGCAGACGCTCGAGGGCATTTCTTATTTCACGCCGGTGAGCTTTATTTCGGTTTATGGCGGTACTGGCGGTGCGCCTTTTGCAAATGAAAAGAAGGCGCTCACTTCTGGAGTTGATATAGTCATCTGCACGCCCGGCCGCATGATATCGCACCTCAATATGGGGTACGTTAAACTGGATGGCCTCAAGTATTTGATACTGGATGAAGCTGATCGGATGCTGGACATGGGCTTTTTCGACGACATTATCAAGATCATTGGTTTCCTTCCAAAAAACAGGCAGAATCTTTTATTCTCTGCAACCATGCCTCCCGCAATAAGAAAGCTCGCGAATACGATTTTAAAAAACCCTGCTGAGATAAATATCGCAATATCAAAACCACCGGAACAGATAAAACAAGAAGCTTATTTTCTTTATGAAGCACAGAAGATACCGCTTGTAAAATATGTTTTGCAGCAGTCACAGTTCGATAGTGTACTCATCTTTTGCTCCAGCAAACTAAGTGTTAAAAAACTGTGCGAAGAACTGAAACGATCGAAATTCTCTGTAGACCAGATTCAGTCAGACCTGGATCAGGAAAAAAGAGAGCAGGTATTGCTTGATTTCAAAAGCAAAAGATTGAAGATACTGGTAGCCACAGATATATTAAGCCGGGGCATAGATATCGAAGATATTGAGCTGGTAATAAACTTTGACGTGCCGCATGATGGCGAAGATTACATACACCGCATTGGCCGCACCGCGCGCGCAGCGGCAAAGGGCACCGCTTGCACATTTATCACAGAGAAGGAGCAGTATAAATTTGACAAGATTGAAAAATTGCTTGGGCATTCCGTTACTAAAATGCCCCTCCCTGAGCAATTTGGGTCGGCTCCGGTGCCTGGGCATTCCACATCAAAACCTAAGAGGAAAAAGTTCAAAGGGCCGCGTAAATAGGGTCTCCTTGGGTAAATTGCATTAAAAATAAAATTCACACTATAGCAAATATTAATTTGTTAGACTACAATTTTGTTTACTTGGTCATAGCATAGTGCCGGTAATGTTTACCATGCACATTTACAATCGCTTCTCTTTATTTATATTCACGAAATTTTTTCATGACACTGCGTTTTATGTGCTATCATATAACGCCAGGCGTCTGTCATGTTTTTCAGAATTGCCGCTTCCGAAAATCCGCTCCACCTTTGCGCTATGAAAGATGATTTGACATTCAACGAAAGGAAAGCATGGGCCAGGTTACTCTATACACAACTTGGGAAAACCTGCAAAGACACAGCATTAGAGGTAAATTCAGACGAAGCTACCTTACGTTTTTGGGTAGAAAACGATAAATGGGACCATGTAAAGCGCTCCTTGCTTATTTCTAAAACAGCACAGCTTGAAAGGCTATATATCGGCCTGGAAACGCTCGACAAAAAAGTGAGAGAAGATAAAGAAGTAACTACAAAGGACATTGATCAAACGATCAAGTACACAGCGGCAATAAAAAACCTGGAATCCGATACGTGCATTACATACATAATACACGTTGCAGAATTATTTACAGCGTGGCTGCTGCGCAAGGATGTAGACCTTGCTCATATTGTCACCCGGGAGTTTGATGCCTTTGTTGATTCTATACCGGCAAGTTAAGGTCGAATTTCACGGAATAATCTATCATTAAAGAAAACAACTTGTGAGATCGGCTTGTGCTGAAGAAGTGTGAATTCGAACTATTATGACAGAAAGGCAATTGAGGGGCAAATGGAAGGAGCACGTGAAGAAAATACTTGCTACAACCCATATTGATGTAAATGAAACAGAGGCAGACAGGTACAACAGGATAAAAGAACTGGAAGCAGATCCTGAAAAATGGTTTAAGTATTACTTTCCGGCTTATGCCTTTGCGCCACCTGCTGCGTTTCATAAAGTAGCTACAAAGCGGGTGCTTGATAACAAAGAATGGTACGAAGTGCGTTTGTGGAGTCGCGAATTGGCTAAAAGCACACGAACAATGATGGAAGTCTTTTACCTTACATTGGTAGGTCACGTTGGCCCTCCGTGCATCATTTCCGACGACAGCATAGTGCCTGTTAAAGGTACACTCCCTGTAAGATACCGCAAGCGATGCGTTTTGTTGATCAGCAACAGCCTCGATAATGCTACCCGCTTACTGATGCCTTACCGCGCTAATTTTGAATACAACAAACGCATTATTCAGGATTATGGTCCACAGGAATGTACAGGCAGTTGGCAGGAAAGTGAGTTTATTACTCAAGCGGGTATTGCTTTCAGAGCTCTGGGTGCAGGGCAGAGTCCCCGAGGTACGAAAAATGAAGAAGTACGCCCCGATATCATTTTATTTGATGATGTGGACACGGACGCAGATTGCCTTAACCCTTCAGTAGTTGCTAAGAAGTGGCGCTGGATAGAAGAAGCAGCTATTGGTACCCGGTCTATCTCAAAAGCCACAACAATTATTTTTTGTGGTAACCGTATTGCTGCAGACTGCTGTGTTGCTCGCGCCGCCCTGCATGCCGATCATGTTGATGAAGTGAATATTCGTGATCCCGATGGTAATTCTTCCTGGCCTGAGAAAAACAGTGAATTGGATATTGAAAGGGTACTTAGTCAGAAAAGCTATGCAGCAATACAAAAGGAATACTTTAATAATCCCATTACCGAAGGGTCGGTGTTTAAACAAATGGCATACAAGCCCGCAAGGCAGATAAGTGAATACGAAATACTCGTATGCTACACCGACCCTTCTTATAAAGATACCAGCGACTATAAAGCAACGGTGCTTGTTGGCAAATGGAAAGGTGAGTTTCACGTGATCAGGTGTTACCTGGCACAGACTACAACTGCCGAAATGATCGGATGGCATTACCGCATTATGGACCTGGTGGGCAGCGCTTCCTGCTATTATTTCATGGAAGAAGTGTTTATGCAGGATGTGATTGTTAAAGAAGTAAGTGATGCAGGTACAAGAACCGGCCGCACAATACCCATTCGCGGAGATACCCGCAAAAAACCCGACAAGTTCATGCGGATAGAAAGCCTGTTAGAGCCGCTTCACAGAAATGGGCAATTATACCTCAATGAGAACGATCATTATAACCCGCATATGAAGCGTCTTGCTGAACAGTTTACTGCCATTGCCCCCGGCTCTTATGTTCATGACGATGGCCCGGATGCGGTCGAAGGTGCCGTTTGGATCATAAATGAGAAATTATCAAAAAGCAGTGAGGGAGTGAGAATCGCACGAAGGCCGGTAAACAATATGAGGTACTGATAAACCCAGTCAAGGGAAAATAAGTATCACATCAATAGTATTAACAAAAATCAATAATTTTACATCATCCCCCATTGGGCTGAAGCTGTTAAATCTCAACGCCATGAAAAATAAGATAGCGCTATTTATCTTCCTCACATCCGCTATTACTTCCTTTGCGCAAACAGACAAAGATGATAGAAAGCAGGAGATCAGGGATAATACCCAGGAGCGGCAAACTGCGGCGAAAGAAAAAGTAGATTACAATCTTTTTCACAGGCAAATGCTTGGTTTGAAAGAATACACCGATGAGCGCAAAAAGATCCCGGCACTGCAAAAGGCAAGTAAGATGAGTGTTAAGATCGTTGCGTATATCGATTCTGTCGATGACCCGGGAGATGGAGCCACCAATAAAACACTTACTGGCTATATCAGCGAAAATGTCGGAGATAACTCTGTGAATGTATACGAGGTTACTTATGATCGTGTTGCAAAAAAGATTATAGCGGTTAAGTCTACTGGCGAAACATCCGATATAGAACAGGATGATAATTCGGGTAACAAGGGAGAAAAGAAAACCACAGTAAAAAAATCAAAGGGCGACGATGATGACGATGATGATGATGCCGACAAACCCACGAAAACCAAAAGCAAAAAAGACAACGAGGATAATTAAGTAGATAACTGCCTCTTTCCTTTCTCCATTATTGGTTATTACCAAATCTTACTTTTCCTTCAACAGGAAGGATGAGCTAATTTCTTTAATACCTAATTCCTATAAAATGCCTGTTATTACTTCTGCGGATCTCGCAACAAATATCTATTCAGAGATCATTACTGAAATTACCCGAACCGACGCTACGATTGCTGACCGAGCTATTGCTACAGCCATCCAGGAGGCGAAAATGTATCTCGGTCGCTTCGATCTTGTACAACTATTCGGCACAGACACATTAGCACCAACGGTTACGGATGAATACCTTAAAAGCCTTGTGAAAGACCTTGCCTGCTGGCACTTATTGCGCCTCTCGAATGTTGGTATTGATTATAGTGTTTATCGAACGGCCTACCAGGATGCTGTTAACGCACTCAAAAGCATTATGAATGGTCAGGCGCAGCCACAGGGGTGGCCATATCTGGATACCACCGGCGAAACAGCTGCACAAGGGGATACGATAGTCTGGAGCAGTAATGCTAAACGTAGTAACTACTATTGAAATTCCGGAACCTTCAAATTTTAAATTTACATGTACTTTTCTTATTTCGAAACAGGTAGGGGAGAATGACATTTCCAGGCGCTCATTCACCCGTATCACTTACTTTTTAGTGAGCGGATACCGGAGCTTTTTTTAGTTGGGCTGAATTGATATTGGAAGTGGAGTGATAGAACGAATTACACAGGTTGCCCTTTAAAATTTTTTATCTTTATATACTATATACAGATATAGCAATAATATGGTAAATGAATAAACAATTATGGACGTGTAATCAGTTTTCTTTTTTGCATCTTTTGACATCGTCTGGATTGACGGTCTTATTTTGATGGTTATCCCAAGCATTGCTGCCCCAACTAGATAATAATAAGGAAATGTAAATAGTTTCCTTGCAATAACTTTAGGGAACCATCCTTCCAGTAATAATCCCAGGCCACAAAACAGGATCATGTTCAGCATTGTTATATAGGCTAACGCGAAACCAAACGAGAAGTTTTTATACCGGGTTATTTTATAGACCAACCTGTAAATAGTAACTATTAAATTTTTCATTTTTTTGATAATTTGTTTCTCCTTGAGTTATAGCTTGGAGATTGAAAAATCAGGAAAATTAGTATTGTTCAGATGAAGGAACATACAAATATTTCACATACAAAAACAGCAGTATCGACACCGCGGTATAAGCAATTATGGACCAGATCATTGGTTTCGTTTTTTTCCCCATAGACAGGTTTTGCAATGGCAGCATGATTAGGAAATTAAATACAAATGCAATTATTGCGATCGGAACAATATATGGATAGGCGAATAAAGTATGTACATATGAAGTAGGTAGCCAGTCTTCCACAAGCAGGCCGAATCCATATATAGTTAATAGGTTTAAGGCTGTTATATAGAGCAGTGCGAAAAGTAATGATATAAGCTTATTATTAGTTAAGTTATATACCATCCTATACAGATCAGCGATCATTCTTCTCATGTTTCCGCAGATTATTTTTTGAACTCAC
>CAIJNJ010000075.1 GCA_903821975.1 uncultured Bacteroidota bacterium | reverse complement strand
TTGATTAGGGACATTAAATATTTTCACTAATTGATTGAGGCTTTGATCGCCCTCAATATAGGTCCGAGCTACGTGGCGCATGAACGTTATATCATGTTTCGTGCTGCCTTTTTGACCTTTTCGGCCTTGCCGTTGTTTTGTTTTGTCCATTGTTTACACATTTTATGTGTAAACTTTTTTAGGGACTAGACAATTTAACCGTCCCGAGTATCAGCGGCAATTGTCTATAAAAACGGCTTCAGTTTCTTCAACCTATCCACTGCATCATTTAGCGTCTCTTCTTTTTTGGCAAAGCAGAAGCGGATAAGTTTATCGTCCTTTTTGTTGCTGTAAAATGCGCTTACCGGAATAGTGGCCACGCCATATTCCTTCGTGAGCCATTCTGCAAACTCCATATCAGGCATATTGCTGATGCGCTCATAGCCCGCCACCTGGAAGTAGCTGCCATGTGCTGGTTCATAAATAGTAAACGGCGTGTCTTTGATCAGTGACAGGAAGTGGTTGCGCTTGCGCTCCATTACCGCGCCTACAGGTTCTGCGTTACCATGGGCCAGTATGTGGGCAAGCGCATACTGTGCAGGTGTGTTTACGGTAAAGGCTACAAACTGGTGTATGCGCCGAAATGCCGTTGTATATGCAGGAGGTGCTATGCAATAACCCATTTTCCAGCCGGTGCTATTGTATACCTTACCGAAAGAGTATAGCGCAAAGCTGCGTTGGCGCAGCTCGGGGTGCTGCAATACGGAATAATGTTTCAGTCCGTCAAACACAAGTTGTTCGTACACTTCATCCGAAAGAATGATGATATTGGTATCTCTTACGAGTGCTGCGAGTTCGTCCCAGTCTTTTTTGCTCCATACCGCTCCCGTGGGGTTGTGCGGCGTATTTATAATGATCGCTTTTGTGTGGGCAGTTAGGGCGCGTTTTACCTTGTCCCAATCCACATTAAAATCCGGCGCGGAAAGCGATACAGGCACAGCTTTAGCGCCGTTCATTTCTATATTGGGTATATAGCTGTCGTAGGCTGGTTCCAGTACTATAACTTCATCGCCTGCAGTAAGTATAGAGGTAAAGGCTGTGTATATACCATAAGTGGCGCCCGGCGTCACTGTTATTTCCGTATCGGCATCAATATCTACATTGTACCGCCTTTTAAAATTAGCCGCTATTTCCTGCCTTAGTAAGGGCAGGCCTGGCATTGGTGCATATTGGTTAAAACCGTTTGCAGCAGCATCCCCCAGCGCTTTTGATAAGGCCGGATCTATATGAAAATCCGGGAAGCCCTGGGATAAGTTGATCGCATTGTGCTGTGTAGCCAGCGCACTCATTACCGTAAATATCGTAGTGCCTGTCGCGGAATGTTTAACCGGGAAATTCATTGTTAAGTCAAAAGTTAAAAGTCAAAAACAAGAAGCCAAATGCATGGTCCCCCTTCAGAGGGTCAGGGGGTTACAGAAATTTATCGCCTTTATTCCGTTTCACCTCGGCTACATATTCTTTGATCTGCTGTTCCCTGTTCCTTTCGCATATGAGCAGTATATCGGGTGTATCCACAATAATGAAGTTTTCAAGGCCCTGTAGTACCACCAGCTTTTCATTTGGCGCTTTTATCATGCATTGTGTGGCATCTATCACCATCACATTATTTCCGAGCACGGCATTACCGAGGTAGTCTTTATTACAGTTGTCATATGCCGATTCCCATGTGCCGAGGTCGCACCAGCCAAAGTAGGAAGGTATCACATATACATTGCGCGCTTTTTCCATAATGCCATAATCAATGGAAATATTGGTGCAATGCGGGTAAAGGCGGGTTATGGCTTCGTGTTCCCCCGGTGTGTTGTACACACCTTCTGCCTGCGTAAATACTTCATTCATCTCCGGCAGGAAATGTTCCAGCGCTTCCATGATCGTTTGTACATTCCATACAAATATCCCGGAATTCCAGAGGAAGTCGCCGCTCTTCAGAAAAGTGCGTGCCAGCTCCAGGGATGGTTTTTCAGTAAAGGTTTTTACACGGTAGGTTTTATCGACTTCCTGCTCGGCATCATATTGAATATAGCCATAGCCGGTATCAGGCCGGGTGGGCTTTATACCCAGGGTAAGCAATGATTTATGATGGGCTACGAAGTCGAGCGCTTCATGTGCAGTACGCTCAAAAGCATGCTCATCCATTATCAGGTGGTCAGCAGGCGACATGATGATGTTGGCCTTCGGGTTCATCGCCATTATTTTATGCGCAAAGTATGCGGCACATGGTGCCGTATTCTTCCTAGATGGCTCACTGATTATATTGTTGTCGTTTATCTCCGGTATCTGTTGCTTGAGAGTAGCAATATATTGCTCATTGGTAATGAAGTAAATATTCTCCTTCGGGCATATATGCCTGAAGCGGTTGTAGGTCCATTGTATCAGTGACCGGCCGGTACCCAGCAGGTCAAGGAATTGTTTTGGGTGATGCGTACGGCTTTCAGGCCAAAACCTGCTACCGATACCACCGGCCATTATAGCTACGTAATTATTTTGTATACTCATTTACCCCAAACCCCTAAAGGGGCTTTATTTAGTTCGAAGTAAAAATAAGATAAATAAGGCGTATTCTATAAAACGAAAACGGCGGCTGTATACAGGCCGCCGTTAGTATCGTTCAAATCATATTATTCTGCTTCTGCCACTACTTCTTTCACTTCGGGTATCATGCGCTTCATCATGCCCTCTATGCCTGTTTTTAAGGTTATCATAGACGAAGGGCAGCCGGAGCATGAGCCTTGTAGCATCAGCTTCACTGTACCATTATCAAAGCCCTTGAAACTGATGGCGCCGCCATCCATTTCCACGGCCGGCTTCACATAATTTTCCAGCAATTCCTTTATGCGCACCACCACGTCATCGTCATCTGCACTTATTGTATTAGTGTCGGTTTTTACCACTACCTGGTCTTCATTGATCACGGCCTTACCTTCTTCCAAGTATTCTTTCAGAAACTGCCTGATAGATGGTATCACATCATCCCAGTTCGTTTCCACGGTCTTTGATAGTGTCACAAAATTGCTGGCAATAAATACGCTCCTGATAAAAGGAAACGCAAATAATTCTTTGGCCAGCGGAGATGGTGCTGCCGTTGATTCATCAGGGAAATCAATACTCTTGCCCGGGTATAAAAGTTTGTTGGCAACAAACTTCATTGTTTCGGGGTTCGGGGTCATTTCCGTGTAAATACTCACAATAGTGTTTCCTGTCTTCAGCAT
>CAIJNJ010000074.1 GCA_903821975.1 uncultured Bacteroidota bacterium | reverse complement strand
TCCGGGTTAGCGATCTCTTCGTCCCGGATCCTGTATGTACGGTACTATCCGGCTGCGCTTCACATCGGTAGGGCCTTAAAAAGTATAAAGCACATTTTTTACTTCAGTTTACTTCCCCCGGGGGCACGGTTTTTAAAACCTGCAGACTGATAAATGTTCAATGCAGTAAAACAGAAATACTATGAAGAAAATAATGATCGCACTTGCTATGGTAGGTATATCCTTTGCCGGCGCACACGCGCAGACGAAGAGTGCTGCCTCAAAACAAACTTGTAAATGTGCAGCGATAACAAAGACGGCGAGGGATACCAACACGCCACATGGCCACTGGCACCATAGTGCCATATCTGGCGATGTGTACCAGGTATGTGTGGAGCGCAACGGCCATTATGATTGCTGCATGCATCATAGAAAAACTGTTACGGTAGCGACAAAGTAGACGATAAAATTTCTTAACCCCCAAAATATAATCTATGAAACAGGTATTAATCACGCTTATAATTACCGTGCTTGCATTCACAAGTGCAGATGCGCAAACGGTATGTCAGCCCGCAGCGCGTAAACACAGTACGGTGGTCAAACATAAAACCGCCACGCAGACAACTACTTCAACGTTTGCATGCCGGATGCTTCCTTTCCAGGTTTGTTCCATACTGCCCGACAGAAGGTCGGTCAGTTGCTATTATACCAGCGACACTGACTTGACGCAGATGGGAGAAACTACCATTTATGGCCCAACGGGACCTATGCCCGGTGAGGTTGTGCATTTTAAGGTGCGCACCATAGTAGTAAAAGACAAGGACAAAGGAAGTTACTGTGTAAGAAACAAAGAAAACAATGCAACCGTCTGTACGCAGCCGGGATATATTGTCAGGGACGTGAACGGCTATTATAGTTATGGCGAAGCAATACACAAAAGTGCAGGCAAACGTCTGACTGTAAAATAATGCGGAAGTGGATTTCAGGCATCTGCGATTCGATCGCCTGGCGTTTAAGTGTTGGCAGCAGTGGTACAACGACCTGGCAAAGAGGGAACATTATTTCCCGACAATTTTCTTTCGGTGTACAATTCCCCAATCTGAAAGATTTGTGATTATAGTTTGTAGCGTATTGCCGTGTTCCGTAAGTTCATATTGAACGGTTATGGGTTGTGTATCTAAGACGGTTCGTTTGACCAATTTATTTATTTCCAATTCCTTTAATTCCTTGCTCAGCATTCTGTTGGAAATACCTTCTATATCATTCAGAATATCCGAAAACCGCCTTTTTTTATAACAGCAAATAGACGAGATAATTGAGATCTTCCATTTACCGTTCAGCACGTCCATTGAATCTTGCACGGATCTCATTCTTTTCTTTTGCTCCTGTTGGAATTCTTCAATTTTGCACCTCTTCTGTTCTTGTTGGAACGATTTTGTTTGACACTCCATAATGTTACTTGGTTACCTCTGTGTTACTGTTACTTTTCAGCACGAAGTTACTAATAATAACTTAATGAGCATAGCTTTGCAATTCATAATAATTAAAAATCAAAAAAATGAGTAAACTGAAAAATAAGGTTGCCGTGATTACAGGCGGCAATAGTGGTATCGGGTTGGGCATTGCCAGGGAATTTAAAAATGAAGGTGCTAAAGGAGTTATTGTCGGCAGAAACCAGGAAACTTTAGATAGTGCTGTGGCTCAGCTTGGAGCTGATTTTATAGCCATAAATGCCGATGTAACCAACCTTGCCGACCTGGAAAGAGTGTTTAAAGAAACATCTGAAAAATATGGCAAAGTAGACGTGGTTGTGGCCAATGCAGGGGCCGGAACTATAGGAAATGTGGCAACTATTGGCGAAGCCGACTATGATAAAGCAATGGATTTAAACCTGAAAAGTGTATACTTCACTGTTCAAAAAGCACTCCCTTATATGAATGATGGGGGTTCCATTATTCTTATCGGGTCAAATGCAGCGCACCGGGCATATCCGTCTTTTGCGCTGTATGGTGCTGCAAAAGCGGCTGTGATCTTTCTTGCAAAAGGATTTTCAAACGACCTTTTAGACAGGAAAATCAGGGCAAACGTAATAACACCAGGTACAACAGATACACCTGCATTTGACAAGTTTGTTCCTGCAGAAAAAATTGAAGCTGTAAAAACGCACTTTGCAAGTGTAATGCCGATAGGCAGGATTGGGCAACCATCAGACATTGGTAAAACAGCAGTTTTCCTGGCATCTGATGATTCTTCGTTTATGCTTGGTGCCGAACTCCTTGTTGATGGTGGTATGACCTATTTATCAAAGTAATTAACCTCACGACGGGGCTTTTTAAAGATTCCCATCGATGGAAATTTCGCTATTATCTTTGAGGAAACTGATTACATATTGTCATTTTAACAACATCATTTTCGACCTTTCCATCCCCTCCGTGGTTACGACAGAAATAAAATACATGCCGGACGGACAATCTAATTGAATAGGAGTATCGGTATTTGTAGTAGTTTTCACTTCTCTTACTTTTTCGCCCATCCTATTCGTAATAATTATGGTTGCACCTTCACTCTGCCTGGACGGAATATTTAAAGTAAATGAACCGTGATTCGGATTTTGGAAGACACTTTTTGATGCTGAACATGATTTTACAACAAATGTAAAGGTAGCTGAAGGACAACCCGATAAAGAATAAAATATCGTTACAGTGCCCGGGCTAACACCGGTTATGATACCATTTGAGTCTATTATTGCAATGTTTGTATCACTGCAAATCCAATTACCACCTCTTACAGTATCACTTAAAGTGGATGAGGCCCCTGTACATACCGAGTCTATGCCAGTTATTGGAGATAAGTAGATTGGTTGCAATGTTGTATCGAGTTTCATTACTCTACCTTCAGTGAATGAGCTATAGGCAGGGTTAGTTACAAGCCCCTCAGCAAACGATACATATGGAGTCCCCCTTTTGTCCAATGCTAATGACATGCCTGCTATGTCCCCTCCGGAGAAACCCGGGTTTCCTACATGAATCCATTTGGATCCGTCATATTTCATTACTATTGCAGGTCCTGCAGCCCCACCTGAATATCCGCTTGAGTCATTCCAGTAAGCCACATAGGGCGTGCCATTCTTATCTATCCTAAGACAAACGTCATCTGCAAGCATATCCGAAAATCCCGGACTGCCCACATATACCCAGCTACTACCATTGTATTTCATTACTGATGCTTTAAAATCGTAATTCCAGTCTGAATAGGCTATATATGGAGTGCCCTTCTCATCGACTTCAATAACAGCTCCATCACTGTGTGCGAATTTTGGGCTGCCAACAGTTACCCAGTTGTGGCCATCATACTTCATCACTGTGGTGTTATTTCCAACATCATAATAAAAAACAACATATGGTGTGCCACTACTATCAATAGCCAACATTGGATTCCACCCTACTGTTTCGGAGAATCCAGCATTACCAACTGTTATCCAACTACTGCCATTGAATTTCGCAACTGAAACAAGTCCGGTAACTTTGTCCATGTAAGCTACATAAGGTGTTCCCGACTTGTCAAGTTTAATTGGCACAGGTTCATCTAACCTTGTTAAGAATCCTGGAGGACCAACATTTACCCAGCTGACTCCGTCAAATTTCATTATTCTGACATTATTTGTAGGAGGAGAGTAAGTAAGTGTTACATAGGGTGTCCCATCACTATCTATGACCATTGTACTATGTTCGCCGGAGGCAAAACCTGGGCTACCCACTAAAACCCAATTGCTGCCATCGAATTTCTTTAGCACTAACCCTGAAACAGGGTCGTCATAAAGTAAATATGGAATACCATCCTTGCCGATATCCATGCAAAAATTAAGTGGGCCAATGGGGAAGTCTGGCTTACCTACATTTTGCCATCTTTGTGCATAAGTATGCATATAGCCAAATATGCAGCTACATAATAGCAGAAATAGACGGCCTCTTTTCATAGAGTATCTTATACGCTAAAGGTACATGTTTCTATAATCCAATGAGTTTTTTCATTGTTAATAGTATCCGCCCCCTATTATGGCTAATAAACTATTCCACCAAAAGGGTCAAAAACACCAATTTTTAGGGAGGGATGGTGAAAAACCAATAAATATCTGAAAAATAGTTGAAACCTTTACTGGATGGGCATTTCAGGCAACAAAAAAGCCTGATAACTTGTAAATTATCAGACCTTTCAGTCGGGGCGACTGGATTCGAACCAGCGACCTCTTCGTCCCGAACGAAGCACGCTACCGGGCTGCGCTACGCCCCGAAAATGAGCGCCAAATTTAATAATTCTCTTTGAAATCCGTACAAATTTGTACTGGCTTAAAAAATGTTCGTATCATATATCCTTTACGATCTTGAAAAACATAATCGGGATAATATTTTTTGCGCCTTCGCGCCTTTGCGAGAGACATTACTTTGCGGGAGAATAATGGTAGATTTGCCTTGCTATGCAGCATTCGGTTACATTCCCTTCAGGTAAAGTGGACTACCTTTTCCAGCCCAAAGAACAGGCCGGTAAAGATCCGTTTGCAGCGCTCTCAACATCTTACAATAAGCAGCACATGGTCATCATTACCAATGACCATCTTGCAAAATTGTACGAGCCTCTTTTCAAAGGGTATAAGACATTGGTCATCCCTGCCCACGAAAGCAGTAAAGACCTGCATACCATTGAAACATTGTCCAAACAATTGCTACAACTCGAAGCCGGGCGTAACACGCTCTTGGTGGGCGTTGGCGGTGGGGTGGTCACGGATATTGTGGGTTTTCTTGCCTCGGTGTATATGCGGGGTGTGGCATTTGGGTTTGTGCCCACCACCTTGTTAGGTATGGTAGATGCTGCCATAGGTGGCAAGAACGGTGTGAACCTCGGTCTCAATAAAAATCTGCTCGGTACCATACACCAGCCTGATTTTATCCTGTATGATGTAAACTTTTTACAAACACTGCCCAATATAGAATGGAGCAATGGCTTTGCCGAGGTCATAAAATACGCCTGCATTTTTGATGTGGAATTATTTGAAGAGCTAAGCAATAACAACATCTCTTTTTACAAACACGATCATAATGCATTGCTGGCGCTTATAGAAAAATGTGTGGCCTGGAAAAACAAAACGGTGATAGTGGATGAGCAGGAAACAGGTGTACGCAAACTGCTCAATTTTGGCCATACTGCCGCACATGCCATTGAGAACCTTTACGAACTGCCCCACGGCAAGGCCGTAGCCATAGGCATGGTCATTGCCTGCATGATATCACAGGATGTTGCGGGGCTGGATAAAGAGGCTACGGTAAAACTTAAAAAACTCTTACAGCAATACCATCTTCCTGTCAGCCAGTCTATTGATCCCCGTCACACCATGGATGTTTTGCGGATGGATAAAAAACGTAAGGACGATAAGATAGATTACATTGTACTGGAGCATATAGGGATGGCTGTCATTCACGCATTGCCGTTCTCTGTTATTGAAAATGCACTCACTGCTTATGCAAGCCACAATTAGCCCCGGGTATATAAGCGGAACTGTTACAGCGCCCCCTTCCAAGAGTGTTACCCAGCGCGTGCTTGCGGCGGCTTTACTGCATAATGGCAAAACAGTCATTCGCCATGCCGGCCGGTCTGATGATGAACTGGCCGCATTGCAGATCATACAACAGTTAGGAGCCCGTGTTACACAGACAGAGGAAACAATAGAAATAACAAGCACTGGAGTTGTTCCTGTATCGGGCAGTATCAATTGCGGCGAAAGTGGATTGTCGGCACGCTTGTTCACACCTATTGCTGCGCTAAGCGGCAGGGAAATAAGAATTGAAGCAACTGGTAGCCTCTTGAAACGGCCCATGCACGGCTTTAAGGATGTGTTGCCATTATTGGGTGTTTCAATGACAGGTAGCGAGCATTTACCTATGACCATTCAAGGACCTTTGCAGGCACAGTCTATCAGCATCAACGCCGAAAGTGGTTCGCAGTTTTTGAGCGGGCTGTTATTTGCATACAGCAGTAGTGCTAAAGAATCCGTAAGTATCAAAGTAGCCGGCCTTAAAAGCAAACCATATATTGACCTCACGCTTGAAGTGCTAAAAAGCTTCGGCAGACCGATCTCCCATGATCATTACAAAGAGTTTTACATCGATCCATCTCTGTTTACAAACCCCGGCATCGTTGAGGTCTGTGTTGAGGCAGATTGGAGTAGTGCCGTATACCTGCTGGTAGCAGGTGCTATTGCCGGTAGCGTTACCGTAAAGAACCTGAACATAAATTCAAAACAGGCAGACAAAGCTATTTTGGCTGTGCTACAAAATGCAGGGGCCGGAATAACAGTTGAGCAAGATGCTATCACCGTGAAGCAAGCCCGGTTGCAGGCATTTGAGTTTGATGCCACGCACTGCCCTGACCTTTTCCCTGTGCTTGCAATACTCGCTGCATGTTGTGAGGGTGAGAGCTACATTACCGGTGTGAATCGCCTGTTTCATAAAGAAAGCAACAGGGCAGAGAGCATCTCTGAAATGCTGGAAAATTTCGCCGTACCATTTTCGCTGGAAGATGATTCCCTGTGCATTACCGGTGTCAGAAAGTTACAGGGTACGGTTATTGATGCTTATCACGATCACAGGATAGCTATGGCCGCGGCCGTTGGCGCCCTGCGTGCAGGCAGTCCCGTAGATATTAAACATGCCGAAGCCATCAGTAAATCATACCCCGCATTTTACAATGATTTGATTTCCTGTGGGGTAAAATGTAATTTGGCATAACATTATTATAGCGCCGGTAACTTTTGGCTTTTGATTTTTTACTTTTCACTTTTGACTTTGCAACATGAACACTTTCGGCAACATATTCCGCATCAGCATTTTTGGTGAATCTCACGGCAAATGGGTTGGCGTCACTATTGATGGTTGTCCCGCCGGAATTGATCTGCAGGAAAGCGACCTTCTGCCTGATCTTGAAAGAAGGAAGGCAGGGGCAACAGGCACCACGCCGCGCCATGAAGATGATATCCCGGTTTTTGTAAGTGGTGTCTTCAATAATAAGACCACCGGCGCACCGCTCACTATTGTTTTCGAAAACAACAATACCCGTTCTGCCGATTACGATGCGATCAAAAATACGCCCCGTCCAGGTCATGCAGACTTTGTGCTCAATAAAAAATTCAATGGCTTCAATGATCATCGAGGTGGCGGTCATTCATCGGGCAGGCTCACAGTGGCATTGGTTGCAGCCGGTGTTGTGGCTAAAAAAATATTGAACGGTATTACAATAGGTGCAGAGCTCACTGAAGCAGGCGGCATCACAGATATAGAGGCCGCAATTAACAACGCTGTAGAAGACCAGGACAGTATTGGCGGTATCATCACCTGCACAGTAAAAGGTTTGCCCATAGGAGTTGGTGAGCCGTTCTTTAATTCTATAGAGTCTGTCATCAGCCATGCTGTGTTTTCCATTCCCGCGGTAAAAGGCGTGGAGTTTGGTAGTGGCTTTGCTGCCGCACGTATGAAGGGCAGTGCGCATAATGATGCTATTATTAATGAGCACGGCGGTACAAAGACAAACAATGCCGGCGGCATCAACGGTGGTATAAGTAATGGTAATGAATTATATTTCAAAGTTGCTATAAAACCCACAAGCAGCACCCCGCGCGAGCAGCAGACCTGGAACAATGCTTCACAGTCAGTTGAAGCATTCACCGTCAAAGGCCGGCACGACCTATGCATAGCATTACGCGCACCGGTCGTTGTAGAAGCAGTTACCGCTATTGCATTAGCTGATCTGATGCAAGTGAAATAATAATATCCTTTCAGGTAGCAATTACCTCGCAGCCTTTTACATATATTAATTACTCGCACAACTTGAAATATTTTTTCGGGTTAAACTTCTGCGATAACTTGCGGTCTATTATTCACATAAAATTTCAAAAACAAAACAAAAGATCATGAAAAAAGTATTTTTA
>CAIJNJ010000073.1 GCA_903821975.1 uncultured Bacteroidota bacterium | reverse complement strand
GCTGCTGCACTTTATTTTCAAGCTCGGTATAGAATAAAGCATTTTCTATAGAAATCGCTATTTGCCCGCTGATCATTTTCAACAATGCAAGCCGTTGTTCGGTAAAAGCGCTGGAAGTCAGGTCATTTGAAAAATAAATAATACCCTGCAGTTTATCACGGTTTATCAGCGGCACACATAAAATAGACTTTGACCGCTTGGATTTAATATACTCGTCATTGCTGAACAACAGATTTTGTGAAGCATCATCCAACAATACGATCTCCTTCGTATGGTACACATAATTCACAATAGACTCTGCCAAAACACCACAGTGCTCTACCGGGATGGACCGTAGTATTTTCTCTTCGCCGGTGCTTTCAGATATCTAAGCTTCAATATAGCGCACATCATTCTTCTCCATTATAAAGAAGCCGCTCTCTGCCCCTACATTTTCCAGCAGTAACTGCATCATTTTTTTCAATAGCCGCGATAAAACGATCTCACCCGATAGTACCGAAGAAGCCTTAATGACCGTTGCGAGGTCAATAAAGCTTTCATGATGCGTATCCTTAATGATTATCTTATCATCTTCCAGGTCATATTTGGAGGATGTTTCCAGCATCTTGTAGCGCTTCAGCATTTGTTTCAGCTTAGCATCTGCACCCCACCGCTGGTAAGCCTTATATGCATTCTGCATATAGAACCGCCCAAGGACCTCTTCTTTCGTATTAATGAAAAACTGCGCTGCCCGCTCCCAGCATATTGCAAGATCGTGCAGTATATTGTTTAGTGTCGCAGCTTTCAGGGCATCATCATAGTGGGTTTTGGCAAGCTGGTTATCGCCCTTTATCTGGCAATATTCCGCCTCAACAAGCAATCTTTTATAGGTGTAATTCTCAGGACATAACTTCTCAAATTTCTTCAATAAGGAAATATTTTTCCTCAACGTTCGCAGATCATTTGCAGATGCCGGCTTGCCAGATTCATTGATCAGCCCCGTAATGGCCAGCGAATGATAAAAATAATACATTGGGTAGCGCGCGGAGCCCCTCACGCTTTCCGCATATGCTCCTGTAACGGCGCTATACTTAATTGCTGCCTCGGGAAGATTGAATACAATGGCAAGAAATAATTTTTGAAAATTGAGGTTATGAAAATAGACCCGGTTATACTTTGTTATCTCGGCATCTTTGATCTTCTTCTCATCAAATATCTCACCACTCAGCACATCAGGCTGATCGGTTTCTTCGATAAGATTAACAATAGACTGGCGGAATATCCTTATTCTTTTTATAGTAAGGTCATGCCTGAATTTTTCTACCTGGTGATCCAGGTACTCTGTTCGCTTAGCGAGACTGTGCAGTGGCTGCCCCATCACAAACAACTGGCACGTTTCGATATATGCCGCATAAGAGCTCCATTCCGTATCACCCGACTCCATGGCCCATTTAAATCCCTGCTCCAGGTCTTTTACCGTGTCGTGCAGCGGCTTGCGCCAGTGGTCAAGGAAAAGGTTATTGGTCGTCTTTATCTGCCCGCTCACCTCATACGCCTTTAGCCTTTTCATCAGGTTCAGCGCTATCTGGCCAAAGGTGATACCATTATCTATCTCCCCCATGTAACCGCTTAAAATAAACCCATAAGCCGCAAAGCTATACGGCGATTTGCGCGACAACCCCTTTTGTACAGAAAGGCGTACCATTTTAAATATCAATAATGGCACAAGATCTGAAGCAGCGAAATAAGCGGCTGAAGAAATATCGGAAAGTATGCGCATTACTGCATTTGTCTGCGCATCCGTCATTTCAGGCAGGTTATTGTATGACTCCAGCGTTTCCTTTCGTAAAGCCCATTTTGTTTTAAGCAGGTTAAAAATGGTCTTCATTTTCCCAGGATTCATGGAAATATGCACCCCCATGCTGTCAAGCACAGAAAGCCCGAGCGTTATTGACTCTATCAGCTTATTTTGTGCTATAAGCTTTTTGATCGTTATTTCATGCCCCTTAGCAGCATCGGTAAGTGTTTTGCTGTTCTTAACAATGTCGCTCACCCATACGTCCACCTTATCGTACTCACCACAGAAATAGGCCGATTCCGCTGCTTCGCATGTTGCTGTCAATAGCAGGTCATAATTCGTATCCCAATGATGGCCCAGTAATTCAAGACTGTTTTCGAAATAAGACAGGGCCATGGAGTAAGCTGCTGAAAACACCGCCTTGCGGGCTGCCATAGTATTCAGTTCTGCCAGCAGCATCTTTGTCTTATGGTCTGTTATCAGTTCTTCACCAAGATTCCAGTGATTTACAATGTCATATATCTTATCCTGCTTTTCTTCCTCAGTAAAAGATGCAAGTATAATATGTCCTATCTCCAGGTGAATGGCCTTTTTGATTTCTTCAGGTATTAATGAATATATCGCCTGCTGTATACGGTCATGGGTAAACTTGTATTGCCTGCCGGTAGAGATTATCAACCCGTCTATCAACGGTTGTTCCAAAATCTTCTCAATATGCCTTTTGCCTTGTTGCTTTATCTGGGCCAGAATATCTTTATCAAAACGATTACCAAGGCAAGAAGCTATTTTCAGGATGTCAATAGTATCCGCGGGCATCTTTTGGATCAGCGATGTAATAAAATCAACTACATTACCCGAAACATTCATTTCAAGTATCAGGTCTTTATTCCAGGTCCATTCCCGTTTGTTAAAATCAAACGCTAAGAATCGCTGCTCATATATCGACTTGAGAAACTGGTGCACATAAAATGCATTACCGTTTGTTTTGCTGAATATCAGTTCCGCAAGCTCATGTGTATCTTTCTGATTGGTGCGGAGAATGTCCTGTACAAGGCTCAGCACATTGGCATAGGCAAGGTCATTAAGCTCTATTTCATCAAAATGTATTTTACTCCCCCTCAATTCATTCATCAGTTGGGTAAGAGAATGCTCTGCATCAACTTCATTATTACGATAGGTGCCAATGATCATCAGGTGCTTAAGCGCCCTGTCGTTCATTATTACCTTGATAAGATTAAGTGACGATACATCCGCCCATTGCAGATCATCGATGAATATTACCAGCGGAGATTCTTTATCCAATGTAGCATGAAGGAAATTCAGCATCACATAGTTAAAGCGGTTTTGCGCCTCAGCACCCTTCAGCTCCACAATGTCGGGCTGTATACCAATAACATTCTCAATACCCGGCATCATATCCGCAAGTACTTTACCCGAATTGCCAACAGTATCTAAAACCGCTTTTTTCCACTTGAACTGAACTGCCTGGTCAGAAATGAGCATGTACTTTACCAACTCGGAAAAAACCTGCTTGAATGCAAAGTAAGGCGCATCTATCTGCATCTGGTCAAACTTGCCTTTGATAAACAGGCCGTTCTTTCCGGCAATAGGTTTTTGCAGCTCAGATATCAACGCGGTTTTACCACAGCCGGAATAACCGGACACCAGTAACAATTGCTTATTTCCATCTATACAGTTCTCAAACACGTGAAAAAGAGTATTTACCTCTTTATCCCTGCCATATAATTTTTGCTGTGCAAAATATTTCCCTGAATAATCATTTGTAGCTAATTCAATCGGCCCCTGCGATGTCCCTACAGGTAAATTGCAGGCGACCTCCAGGTCATAATGCACACCAAATGCCGACTGATAACGGTCTTCTGCATTCTTGGCAAGTAACTTTAAAATAATGTCCGAAACTAATTTGGGCACCTCTGTATTAATAATATTGGGGGCCGTCGGCGTTATCGCTATATGGCTGTATACAAGTTCTGTCGGGTCGGGAGTTTCAAATGGCGCATTCCCTGTAAACAGTTTATACAATATTGCGCCTAAAGAATACAGGTCAGACCGGGCATCAATGTTTCGGTTTATCCTGCCCGTTTGCTCAGGCGAAACATACCTGAGCTCGTAAATATCCGGTTGCTTTACTAAGTTTTGTTCAATACT
>CAIJNJ010000072.1 GCA_903821975.1 uncultured Bacteroidota bacterium | reverse complement strand
TAATTGATTTCTTTGAAAAACTGATGACTGACCCGAAGGCAAATTGTACGGTACAATCTTGTGCTATAGACATTCTGGGGTGGAGCCTGGAAAGACAAGGTGATTTTGAAGGTGCGAAGAAAATATTTGATAATCTTCATGACATAAAAAACTGGAGCACGGTAGGTGTATTTGAAAATGTATCAGGTAGTGGGTTTAATAAAGATGCCGGCCCGGTTTTGTTGCCGTGGACTTACAATAAGTTTACAAATAAGACAGGAGCTACCGTACAATGGTATGATATACCAACTGCGAGAAATGACCACTGGTGGGATATGACCTACTTATATGACGTTTCAGATGCGATAGTGTATACGCAAACGTTTATCAGCAGCGAAGAAGACAAGGAGGTTTTATTGATGACAGGCGTGTCCGGCTCCGTAAAGATATGGCTTAATGACCTGCTTGTGGCAAGTGAAAGTGATGAGCGAAATACAGATGAGGATGTATATACCTACCGCGTGCGTTTGCAAAAAGGAGTGAACAGGCTGTTATTACAACTCGGGTCGAGCGAGATCAAAAAAAATAATTTTCTCGTGCGTATTGCCGATACCGCAGGAAACCTTGTGAAGGATCTAAAAAGCACAAGCGCCTTTCAGCCATATGCCAAAGCTGCACCCTATGAAATAAAGCAGGCCCCGTTTTTTGCAGAGACCTACTTTGAAAAGGAAGTGGCCAGGCAACCCGATAACTTTATCAACCAGGTGCTGTTGCTTTCAGTGTACAACCATAATGAGAAAAAATATGAAGCGCACAAAGTTCTGGCAAAGCTCAAGGAAATGGCCCCGTTAAGCACACTGGTTGCGGGGAAAGCGATAGAAACAGCGAAAATAGATGACAATATTGTAGAAGAAACCAAAGAAAAGGAATTTATTAAGACGAATGATCCTGAAAGCCTGTTGGGTATTGGCCTTCGTTATGTAGATGCGTTTGCGAAAGAGAACTGGGATGAGGCAACATCTATTATTGACAAGCGCGATTCATTATATGGCGAAAGTGTAACTTCAGAGATAGAGCGGATAAACATCCTTTCAAAGAAAAAGGATTTCGAAAAAGTAGGTGCTGAGATCAACACTGCTTATGACAAGTACCCGGATAATGAGAAGATAGTGGAGCTCAAATACCAGAAACTACTCCAGCAAAATAAGGATTTCCATAAGTCCCGGCCCATACTGGATAAATTTCTGAAAGATCATTACAGCGTAAATATCATTGATATTATCGTTTCTGCAGACCTTAAGACAGGAGATAAGAACGAAGCCATAGACCTGCTGCAAAAGGATATTTATAATGACCCGATCGCGGTGGTGAAATACCTTCAGCTTGTAAACATTTGCTATGAGATACACCAGTTCAGTAACGCGATGGATTGGGTGAAAGCAGCACTGAAACAATGCCCTTATAACGGTTACGTTTATTATATGCAGGGAATGGTCTATTGTGCCCAAAAGGACATTATAAATGGGAAAGAGATGATGAAAAAAGCGGTTTATTATTCTCCTACATACTACCAGGCAAGAGAAAAGCTGAGGTTACTCGAAAATAAGAAGAGCCTCTTTGATCTTTTTAAACAAAATGATGTTACCAGGTTATATAAGGACG
>CAIJNJ010000071.1 GCA_903821975.1 uncultured Bacteroidota bacterium | reverse complement strand
TTTTTTGTGCTTTATGCAGCTATCAAAAGAGCCCTATTGTAATATCCACAGTATATTTTATCTTTATTCCTCATAACCTATAAAACATATATCATGAAACGAATTGCACTATCTGTATCCCTGGCCTTATTTTTGACTCCGGCATTTCAGACATCTGTACTTGCCCAGCCGGTGATCACATCCATCAGCGCTGCCACCGGCAATCCGGGAACTTCGATCACAATTAACGGAACTAATTTTAACACTACACTGGCTGATAATATTGTTTATTTCGGTCCTGTAAAAGCTACCGTAAGCGCAGCAACTGCAACATCGCTGAGTGTAACCGTTCCTTATGGCGCCACTTATATGCCTGTGTCGGTCGAGAACAGTGCCACATCATTAATGGGCTATTCCCAATACCCTTTCCTGCCTACATACAATAACAGTGCTTATAGAACTGATACTGTATATTTTGACGCCAGGATAGATTCTGCAACCGGCGTTAATCCATATCTTATAGCATTGGGCGATCTTGACGGAGACGGAAAACCGGATATGGTCATTACAAACTTAGGAAGTAATACAATGTCCGTTTACCAGAATACAAGCACTGGCGGAATCATCAGTTTTGCCGCAAGAGTAGATATCGCTACGGGTTCGCATCCTTTTGGTGTTGCAATTAGCGATCTCGATGGTGATGGAAAGCTTGATGTTGTTGCGGTGAACCAATATGATAATACGATCAGCGTTTACCGCAATACGAGTGCTTCAGGTGTCATTAGCTTTGATACTCATGTTGATTTCTCCACTGGCATCGGCCCTCAATATGTTGCGATAGGAGACCTCGATGGAGATGGCAAGCCTGACATAGTCGTTACTGACAATGATGTGAATAAAGTTTCGGTCATACAAAATACGTCAACACCCGGTACAACGAGTTTCTCCACCAATGTTGATTTTTCAACAGGACTTATGCCCGTAGCTGTTGCCATTGCAGACCTTGACGGAGATGGCAAACCGGATATTGTCATTCCATCCAGTTACGACAGCGTTGTTTCCATTTACTTAAACACATCCGTGACGGGAGCTATTTCTTCATCGTCTTTTGCAACCCCGGTTACTATGCCTGGCGGAGATGCTGCTTTTGGCGTTGCTGTAGGCGACCTTGACGGAGATGGCAAGCCGGATATCGGCATAACCAATTATTTAAGCGACAATATTTCCATCTACCGCAATACCAGCTCCGTTGGAACACTCAGTTTTTCACCACGGGTGAATTTTGTTGTTGATTCCGGACCTTGTTCAATAAAGATGGGGGATATTAACGGGGATGGCAAACCTGACCTGGCGGTTGTAAATTATCACTCCAATACTGTTTCTGTTTTCCGGAATACCGCAACGAGTGGTTCCATTACGACCACCTCATTTGCTGCTAAGATCGATTTTGCAACAGGAGCAATGCCGTATGCGCTGGCAATAGGTGACCTTAACGGTGATGGAAAACCTGAACTTATTGTGACCAATGATGGGGATAGTACGGTATCTGTGCTGTTAAATGACCCGATAGCATCTCTAGGTGTAAATACTATTACAAACCAGGCCGCTGATGTCTTTCAACTGTATCCAAACCCTACCAGCAGCTCATTTACGATCAATATTAATGAGGCCGGCACATTTACTTTATATTCAATAGACGGAAAGAAAATGAACGAATACAATGTAACCGGGGGACTTAATATTATTGATATCCCGCAAGGACAGGCATCGGGCATCTACATTGGTAAATATATCGGCCGGCATGGTAATACAGCTACAGTAAGAGTGGTTTACGAAAGATAAATTGCAAACCGGTATAGTTTAAGTAAATTTCAGTACCGGATTTGCTTAAAATTGCATTATGCAGGTTGTTTTCAGGTTAGTGCCGCCAAACGCGTACCCCCGACTTACCCACAAAAATACCCTTTTAAACCGCCGAAACCCTTATCCATAAAGGCTATAACCCACTTTTAAAATTGTGGATATCTTCTTTTGGAAGTTGGGTATAGTGTGCGTTTTTGAACTATTTTTGATAAAAGATTCATGGCTAAAACAGTAAGTAATATGGCAGACGAAAAATTAAAAGTTTTAAAGCTGGCACTCGACAAGATCGAGAAAGATTATGGAAAGGGATCCGTAATGATGCTTGGTGACAAGCAGAAGGAAAAGATGGACGTCATCAGTACCGGCTCTATAGGGCTGGATGTGGCACTTGGTGTAGGCGGGCTCCCCTGCGGCCGTATCGTGGAGATATACGGCCCGGAATCATCCGGTAAGACAACTATAGCTATACACACCATTGCACAGGCGCAGAAAAAAGGCGGTATATGCGCCATTATCGATGCGGAACATGCATTTGATGCCAGCTATGCGCGCAAACTGGGTGTGGATGTTGACAACCTCATCATCTCTCAGCCTGATTATGGTGAGCAAGGTCTGGAGATCGCAGACCGCCTCATATCATCCGGTGCGGTAGATGTAGTGGTAATTGACTCCGTAGCAGCACTGGTGCCTAAGGGCGAACTGGACGGTGAAATGGGCGAAAGCAAGATGGGCCTGCAGGCACGTCTTATGAGCCAGGCACTACGCAAGCTCACTGCCACCATTTCGCGCACAGGTTGTTGCTGCATTTTCATCAACCAGCTTCGTGAGAAGATAGGTGTGATGTTTGGCAACCCGGAAACAACAACAGGCGGTAACGCCCTGAAGTTTTACGCATCCGTGCGACTGGACATTCGCCGTATCAGCCAGATAAAAGACGGAGATGTGGCCAGTGGTAACCGTACCCGCGTAAAAGTGGTAAAAAATAAGGTGGCACCACCCTTCCGCCAGGTAGAGTTCGATATCATCTTTGGTGAGGGCATCAGCAAGGTAGGTGAGATCATAGATATGGGCGTGGAGTTGAATATCCTGCAAAAAAGCGGATCGTGGTTCAGCTATGGCGATAGCAAAGTAGGCCAGGGACGTGATGCAGTGAAGCAATTCCTGATGGACAACCCGGAAATGATGGACGAAATGGAAGCGAAGATCCGCGAGGCTTTGCTTGTAGCAGCAGTCGCTTAATATTTTTTTTATAAACAACGAAGCCGTGCATGTGCGCGGCTTCGTTGTTTATAGCCTCAATATATGTGATTTGTATATTTATTCTTACCTTTATTGGACTGTTTACCTTTAAACCATCACTTATGAAACGTTCAGCTATTCTTATTTCAGTATCAGTATGTTGCCTACTATATTGTTGCAAAAAAGAGAATAAGAACAGTGGTTCCAGAAACAATATTGATACTTTAGTCTATAATTTTTCATATTCAGGAACACCTTGCATTAATGACACTATAAGTTTTATCGCAAACGAACCTGCGGGCACAACTTATTTATGGAATTTTGGGGATGGAGAAAATGCCTCGATAACTGCACCTTATCATCAATATGTCGATTCCGGTAGCTATAAGGTTACCTTAACGGTAAACAACGATACCTCTCATATAATTTCCAAAACAATCATTATTTATAATAACCCTATCTATACCAACTTGGCCGCAAGTACAAAAACATGGCACCACGTACATTTGAATGTATGGTCTGACGGATATATAGATAGCACAGTAAATGATACAACACTACAGGTCACGTACATTAATGCAGTTGCAATATCTTTTCTGGGTGATACTTTAATTTATTCTCCATCTTCTTCATCCGGCAATGAACTTGTCTTTGTATATAATTTCTATACATCTCCAATACAAAATAGATATGGTAGCATTTTATTTACTTTTAATCATATTACTGATAGTATGGAGTGTTCATCATTTATTCATCCGGGGCCTGGAGAAGGATTAGAATTTTACGATTACTATACAAGCCACTAAAAATTTGTATACCATATTTGAAGATTGGCCTCATATTCTGTTATAGGGTGACATTACTGTTTATCTTTGTAATTTATAGGTCAACAATTATTCCCACCAATGGATACTTCCCATTACAAGACAGTACGCTACTCCAAAACTTCATTGACCGAGTTAATGATACCTTCTTACACTAATTTCGGCGGCAAGGTACATGGTGGTATACTGCTGTCGTTAATGGATAAGCTGGCCTATGTATGTGCTGCCAAACATGCAGGCAACTATTGCGTCACTGCATCAATAGAGAATGTAGACTTCCTGGCGCCGGTAGAAGTAGGAGACCTTGTGACTTTGAAAGCATCTGTGAACTATGTGGGCAATGCATCATTGGTAGTGGGTATGCGTATAATGGCGGAGAACGTAAAAACACAAACCTCAAGGCATACCAATACCAGCTACTTTACCATGGTGGCCATGAATGAGATGCACAAGCCTGCACAAGTGCCGGGTTTGATACTGGAAACCGCTGAAGAAATTCGGCGGTTTGCCGAGGCAATGCAGCGCGAGGCAGCGAAGAAAGAACGCAGGACAAATAAGGATGTTGCAAAAAAATATTTTGACAACGAGCATTATGCACATCTTTTGGAAAATGAACGGTGCATTATCTCCGGTTCCGCTAAATAATTACTGCAAACATATGTAAATAATACCTTTTTTGACTGCCTGAAATTTTAGGCATTTCTTGACGTTTGACTTATTAATTTTGGGCAATAGGTAAATCTGTGAATAAAATATTCTTAATGAGATCAAAACAGCTACTCTTAATATTTATTGCGTTATCAGGTTTAGTTGCTTGTAGCAGCGGCGATCACAAGTTTATTATTATTGGAAGTGTTACCGGCATGCCCGAGCAGACGGTAATATTGGAGCAGCTAAATGCAAATGATATCATCACTATAGTTGATTCTGAACGTACCAAGCCCGACGGGCATTTTGAATTATCCGGTGTAGCGCCCGAACCCGGTCTGTACCGTATACATTTCAGGCAGAATAAATTCATACTCCTTTCTGTAGATAAAGGCAATATAAAGATCACAAGTAACTGGAAAACACTTGAGAATTATACCATTGCCGGATCAGTACCTTCCGAGCACCTCAAAAATTTCGTAGTATCTATCAGGAGCCACTTACGTGACTTCAACACTATGAGCATAGTGATGGACACGCTAAAGACAAGGGGCAATGACAGTATACTTGATGCCGCTAAAAAGAACTTCCAGGATATGGGTGTGCAGTTCACCCAATTTGTAGAAAAATATGCAGATACTACTCCTTATGAGCCCGGTGCCGTATTTGCAGCACGTATGCTGAACCCCATGACGGAAAACAATTTCCTTGAATCATTTGCCCAAAGCCTCAACCGCAGGTTCCCCGGCACAAGGATGACCAAGGATTACCTGGAGTACTACATGAAAGAAAGTTCAAAGCAAAAGATGCCTACAAACTCCGGGCCTGTAGGTCTTGGCGGTAGTGCTCCTGAGTTAGTACTCACATCTGTTGATGGTGGTCCGGTATCGTTATCCTCGTTTAAAGGAAAGTATGTATTGCTCGATTTCTGGGCCTCGTGGTGTGCTCCATGCCGTGCCGAGAACCCATTTATTGTAGCTGCATACAACAAGTACAAGGATAAGAATTTCACGATCTATGGCGTATCACTTGACAATAACAAGGACGCATGGGAAAGGGCTATAAAAGACGATCACATTACATGGACGCAGGTAAGCGATCTGAAAGGATGGTCTTCTGCTGCAGCCATGATCTATGGTGTGCAGTCCATTCCTACTAACTTCCTCATCGATCCTAAAGGCAAGATCATAGCCCAGAGTCTTCGTGGCGAACAGCTCGACGAAATGTTAAAGAATGTGCTGAAAGCCACTCCCTGAACCCTAATGATAGATGTGGAATTAGTAATTGGTAATTCGGATTAAGCTGCAGTTGTTTTTGCTTTATCCCCAGGACCAAAATATCAATCCAAACTTACAAATTACCAATTCCAAATTCCCTAAGTATATCCACTGTTTCATCAATGTCCTTCATAGACAATGCGGTGCTGATAAACCATGTTTCAAAAGCGGACGGTGGCAGGTATACGCCATTATCCAACATAGCATGAAACAGCTTGTTGAATAAAGTATTATTCGCGGCCGCTGCTGATGCAAAATTATTTACAGGTTTATCGCTGAAATGCACACTGATCATTGAACCGAAACGGTTGATGACATAAGGCGTATTGGCTACACTTAAAACAGCATCAAGACCCTTGTACAGGTATGCAGTTTTATCTTCCAGCTCTTTATAGATCGATTGGTTTTCTTTAAGCGTGGTAAGCATAGTGTAACCCGCAATCATGGCTATAGGATTGCCGCTGAGCGTGCCTGCCTGGGATACATTGCCCAGCGGCGCTATATGCTGCATGATCTCTTTCTTGCCGCCGAATGCGCCTACAGGCATACCGCCGCCTATTACTTTACCATAGGTAACAAGGTCTGCGTTGATACCCAGCCGCTCCTGCGCGCCACCTGCGGCAAGCCTGAACCCGGTCATCACTTCATCAAAGATGAATACGATACCTTCCTTGTCACATATAGTCCTCAAGCCTTCCAGGAAGCCCGGTTCAGGAATGATACAACCCATATTACCTGCTACAGGCTCTATGATGATGGCCGCTATCTCTCCTTTATGTTCATCTGCTAATTGTTGCACGGCTGCAAGGTCGTTGTAAGGTGCAGTCAGCGTATCCATAGATACACCGGCAGTAACACCCGGCACGGTTTGAATATTGAAAGTGGCTACCCCGCTGCCCGCTTTTACTAAAAAAGCATCTGCATGCCCGTGATAGCAGCCTTCGAACTTGATAAATTTATTACGACCGGTATAGCCTCTTGCTAATCTTAATGCACTCATGCAGGCTTCCGTGCCACTGCTTACCATACGTACCATATCTACATTAGGCGCCATGCTGACAATGAGCTCTGCCATTTCTATTTCCAGCTCTGTAGGCGCACCAAACGAAGTGGATTGCAAAGCCTTATCCTGTATTGCCTTTACCACAGGCTCATAAGCATGCCCCAGTATCATAGGCCCCCATGAGTTGATATAGTCGATGTACTTCATTCCATCGGCGTCATACATATATGCGCCCTTGGCGCGCTCCATAAATATCGGTGTACCGCCCACGCTTTTAAATGCACGCACGGGTGAGTTTACACCGCCCGGTATACTTTTCTTTGCCCGTTCAAACAATTCTTCGCTCTTTGTCATAAAATTCAGTGATACCTTAAATAAATCAATTCAGCCATTTCGCCATTCAGCTATTGAGCCATTAATATAGCGGCATCCTTTGCAAAATAAGTAGCAATTAGATCTGCACCCGCTCTTTTTATACTTGTCAGCGATTCCAAGATCGCTTTATTTTCATCCAGCCAGCCCATTTTAGCAGCAGCCTTTATCATGGCATATTCGCCGCTTACATGATATGCGCTCACCGGCACATCCACACTATCCCTTACTTCCCTTATGATATCGAGGTAAGCCATAGCAGGCTTTACCATTACTATATCAGCACCTTCCTCTACATCCATCAGTGTTTCTTTGATAGCTTCACGTCGGTTGGCGTAATCCATCTGGTAGGTCTTTTTGTCGCCAAAGCCCGGTGCACTATCCAGCGCATCGCGGAATGGCCCGTAAAAGCAGGAAGCATATTTTGCGCTGTATGCCATGATACCAGTTTTGGTAAGCCCGCTCTGTTCCAGCGCTTCGCGTATAGCCAGTATGCGGCCATCCATCATATCGCTTGGCGCTACAACGTCTGCACCCGCCTGCGCATGGCTTATACTCATTTTAGCAAGTACTTCCACTGTGGGATCGTTTACGATCTCATTACCTTCTACAATACCATCGTGCCCATATGTAGAGAACGGATCAAGCGCTACATCTGTCATCACCACAATATCCGGGCAGGCGTCTTTAATTGCCTTTATGCTGCGCTGCATGAGCCCGTCGGGGTTCAGAGCCTCAGTGCCTTTATTGTCCTTGAGCTCGTCCTTGCATTTGATAAAGAGCAGGACACTTTTTATCCCGAGTTTAGATAACTCTTTTACTTCCTGTACGGTAAGATCGATGCTCCTGCGGTAATATCCCGTCATGGAGGGAATCTCTTCCTTCACGCCATTACCCTCTGTAATAAACAGTGGAGCAATAAAATCGCTTGGCTTAAGTATAGTTTCCGCAACCATGGCCCTGATAGCGGGTGACTGGCGCAGTATTCTGTTTCTTCTTATCAGGTGCATAATGTTGTTTTTAGTTAGCAGGTGGATATCCTTATATCACGCCCAATCCATTGGCTTGTAATACTTCATCATATCTGCTTCCCTGCTCCCAGTGGCAGGCTGGTAATTATAGGCCCATCTTGCACGTGGCGGCAAGCTCATTAATATGCTTTCTGTACGGCCATTCGTCTTCAATCCAAATAATGTACCCCTGTCATGAATAAGATTGAACTCCACATAACGTCCTCTTCTTATTTCCTGCCACTCCACTTCTTTCTCGCCATATGGGATATCCTTTCTCTTTTCTGCTATAGGCAGGTAGGCATCAAGAAATGAATTGCCGTTTGCTCGCTGGAAATCAAAATGCTTCAGTTCATCGGTGTCATCTGTTGGACGCAGGTAGTCATAGAATACGCCACCTATTCCTCGCATCTCATCTCCCCGGTGCTTGTTCGCAAAATATTCGTCACAATGTTTTTTACACTCAGGATATATGTGTTCGCCAAAAGGTTGCATCGCATTCTTCAATGTTGTATGGAAATGTCTCGCATCTTCTTCAAACAGGTAATACGGTGTAAGATCTGCCCCGCCGCCAAACCAGCTATCAATACGCTTGTTTTCTTTGTCGTACAGTTCAAAATACCGCCAGTTGGCATGCACTGTTGGTATAAAAGGGTTGAGCGGGTGTATCACTAACGACAAACCAGCCGCGAAGAAATTACTTTCTGGTACCTTGAACGCCTGCTGCATAGCCGTTGGCAGCCCACCATATACAACCGATGTGTTCACACCACCCTTTTCAAACACATTGCCATTAGCAATCACCCTTGTCTTGCCGCCGCCGCCTTCTGCCCGCTCCCATATTTCTTCTGCAAATTTTCCTTTGCCATCCACACCTTCCAATCCTGCACAGATCGTATCCTGCAGGTTGTGTATATAGTTTACAAAATCTTCTCTTACACTCATTTTATTGTTATTTTAAACGAAATATCATCAACACTTTTTGGTTTTGACCCTGCCTACCGGCAGGCAGGTTTATACTTTTGACTTATCGCCGTATTCTTTCACCGCATCTACAAAAGCCCTTGCATGGTCTACCGGCACATTAGGAAGTATACCATGCCCCAGGTTAGCTATATATCGTTGTGTACCAAAAGCATCTATCATCTCTGTTACCTCTTTCTTTATCTGCTTTATCGGCGCCAGCAACTTTGATGGATCAAAATTCCCCTGCAGCGTGATGCTGTTATTGGTCATTTGCCTTGCCAGTTGTGGCGTTACGCTCCAGTCCAGCCCCAGACCAGCAGCGCTGC
Organism: uncultured Bacteroidota bacterium; assembly: GCA_903821975.1. Taxonomy (GTDB): domain Bacteria; phylum Bacteroidota; class Bacteroidia; order Chitinophagales; family Chitinophagaceae; genus Nemorincola. The sequence continues at coordinate 5,437 of CAIJNJ010000071.1, read as the reverse complement.
TCTTACTTAGATCTGATAACGCATACCAGCTGCCCTTAGGGAACAGTATCACAGGGGCATGCTTACTCACCGCATCAGCTATCTGAATGAGGTAAGGCTGCGCAAACAGTTTAAAATCGGCAGGGCTCAGCATACCACTCCAGCTATCAAATACCTGCACCATATCCGCGCCGGCATTTACCTGCGCTTTCAAATAACTGATCGTAACGTCTGTTATCTTTTGTAGTAAAGCATGTGCCAGTTCCGGCTGGGTGAAGCAGAATTGTTTTGCTTTATCAAATGTCTTGCTACCTTTCCCTTCTATCATATAACACAGCAGGGTCCATGGTGCTCCGGCAAAACCGATAAGCGGCACACGGCCATTCAGTTCTTTCTTGGTAAGTGACAATGCAGCCATTACATATCCTAACCGCTCCTCTACCTCTGTGGTAATAAGTGCTTCAATATCTGCTTTTGTCTTTATTACATTTGGTAATAGTGGGCCCTTCCCTTCTTCCATCAGCACTTTCATGCCCATGGCCTGTGGTATCACCAGTATATCGGAGAAGATAATTGCAGCATCCACGCCCACCTGGTCTACCGGTTGCAGGGTTATCTCGCAGGCAAGCTCAGGTGTTTCCACCCGGGTAAAAAAATCATATTTTTCTCTCAGCTTGATATAATCAGGCAAGTACCTGCCCGCCTGGCGCATCATCCATACCGGTGGCCGTGACACGGTTTCACCCTTCAACGCTTTTAATAACAGGTCATTTTTTAATTCGCTCATCTGGTGCTTTATTTGGCTTAGTTTATCACTGAAGCCTCTTTATGAAAATACTGTATGACTTTATGTACCATTTCTGCCCTTGATGGCACATCACTTACTACTACTATATTGCTTGTTTTCGCCCTCAGCGCATTAGCGGTCGTGTTACCTATAGCAAACAGCACTGTATGCGTCCCAATTTCATTTACACTGAAAAAACTATTTACGCCATTCGGACTGAAAAACAATATACCCTGGTAGTGTTTTGTCAGATGCTCGGGCGTCTCCTTTGTTTTATAAACCACTATCTCGCGCACCATTATATTATCCTTATACAATTTGTCGGGCAATGCATCCAGTCGTTTGTCGCCGCAGAAGAATATAACACCATCTACTTTATTTGCGTGGATGATCCCTGCAAGCACTTCTGCATTGTTGGCAACACCCCTTATCGACTTTGCATCAAAACAGGAAGTAACCGCTTCCCTCGTGGCATGACCGATACAGTAAATATCCCATTCCGGCCTGAATTTCTTTAGTGTATCCGCTATTGCATTTATGGCATTGGCGCTGGTAAATACTGCCGTTATCTTTGCTTTAAACAATTCTGCAAGCTCATCCAACAGGTTCTTGTCCGTGAGCGGTTCCATCTGTACAAAAGAAACTGCTTCTATCTCGATCCCCTTTTTAAAAGCCAGATCAATAAGCCCGCTATCCAGCGGCGCCGTGCTTAGTACCTGTGTGTTAATTTTCATTTCTTATACTGTCTAAAATCGCTTGTCCGCCATTTGCCAATAATTCCTTTGCTGCTTCTGCACCTGTATTCGGTGCTTCTTTAATACTCATTTTCTTAATGATCTCTTTCTTCTGCTTACCATCCCTGCTCAGGATATTACCTTGAAATACCACATGCCCATCTTCAATTTTTGCCAGCGCACTGATGGGTGTAGAGCAGCCGCCAAGTAACACCCTCAGAAAATCGCGTTCTATACCGGCACATAAGCTTGTATCTGCATCATGAAACTGCGCACAAGCATCGGTGCAATAAGCATCATTATCCCTGCATACCACAATTATTGCGCCCTGTGCAGGTGCCGGCAACATCCAGTTCAGTTCTACCGCATTCTCTGGCCGCAACCCAATACGCTCCAGCCCCGCTGCGGCAAAAATCGCCCCGTCCCAATTGCTCTCTGCTACTTTGCGTAGGCGCGTATTCACATTCCCTCTCAGGTTCTCGATATTGTCATTTGGGTAGCGGTGCAGCCATTGTGCTTTACGCCTTATGCTGCTGGTAGCTATAAGCGAAGGACCGTTATTATCTGTATATGTTTCTCCAGGTCTTGGTACAAGTATGTCTTTATAAGAAGCCCTTTGCAAAACCGCTGCCTGCTTTATCCCTTTGGCCATCATTGTAGGCACATCCTTCATAGAGTGCACAGCAATATCTATTTCATTATTCAACAGCGCTATATCCAGCGCTTTTGTAAATATGCCCTGCACCCCAATTTCATAAAGCGGCGTCTTAAGGTCTATGTCCCCTTCGCTTTTTATAAATACCAGTTCGGAAGTATGACCGTGCTGCTCCAGCAGGTCTTTTACAAGGTTAGCCTGCCACACAGCCAATTGGCTCTCACGGGTTCCTATTCGGATCACTTTGCCCATATTATGCGATGTAATCGTTTATGGCCTGTATGTAGTGGCAGCCGGGGGCATTGTCGCGGCGCATTTTTGTAGCCATTGTATTCAATACTTTCTGTATCTTCTCATCCTGTATGCCAGGGTATGAGGTGTAGTTGTTCTCAGTGACCAATGTAGGGTCAACCTGGATCTCTTTCAGTTTGTTCTTTACTTCCTTCAGCACTGGTACATGCTTGCGCATATCATACCACTCTATAAACTCAGCAATATGTTCGTCAATGATACCAATTGCCTTTGGCACTTCAGACTTGCGTTTTTGTAATGTTTCGTCTTTTATTTTGGAGAGCATGTCCACATCTACAAATGTGACCCCTGACAACTGCTGTGCCGCTGCCGCCACATTGCAAGGCACCGAAAGGTCTATGACCAGCTTGTCTCCCTTGCCTTCCAGATGTTCTTTGATGATCACCGGCGAAGCAGCATTCGTGGAAACCATGACCACATCCGCGTCTTCCAGTTCACTTGTCAGTTCTTCTATCGGCGCGTATTTGATGCCCAGTTCATTTGCAAGTGCCGCCGCTGTTTCTTCGGTCCTGTTTATAAGTGTTATGTTATGTGTGTCCAAATAGTCTACAAGATTGCGGCAGGTGCTGCAGCCTATTTTCCCTGTGCCCAGCAATACGATCTTTTTATTCTTTACATCGGTAACATACTCCTTGATATACTGCACAGCGGCAAAGGAAACAGAAACAGTGCCCCCACTCAGCTCTGTATTCGTCTTTATAGATTTTGAAGCCTGTAGCACCGCATTTACCAGCCGCTCAGTAAACGACCCGATAAAGCCCTGCGCCTTGGCATGCTTTACTGCTTTCTTTATCTGCCCCAATATCTCATAATCGCCTAGTATCTGTGAATCAAGCCCGGCAGCCACATGGAAAAGGTGCTCTATGGCGCTGCGGTCATTCTTGGAATAGGAAATGTTTTCAAAAGTTGCCTTATCCCCTGCACAGGCATCGCATAAAAGATCAGACAGTTGCTGTGCATTTTCAGAAAAACCATATATCTCGGTTCTGTTGCAGGTGGAAAGAACGAACAGATCATTCAGCTCTTGCGCTTGCGCAGTAGATAAAAGCCGGTCGTACTGCTCTGCGTTTACGGCAAATAATCCCCTCACGGAAGCGTCGGTTTTTTTATAATTGACCCCTACCACCCAAAAGTTACTGATATTTTGCCTGTTCTTAGTATGCATTTACGTCCTGGCTTAGCTATTATATTTACGTGGCAAAGGTAATTTGGGTTCGCCCTACAACACAATTTGTGTGTCATGCTTTAGTCATTTTAGAAGATGATTTTCATCAGGTTTTATTCACTTACTCTTTTAGTTGTTTTCTTTGCACTCACATAATATTCAGATGCCCGCACAAATAAAAAGAGCAGTTATATTGATGAACCTTGGTTCGCCGGATTCTACGTCAGTGAAAGATGTAAAGAATTACCTTAATGAATTCCTGATGGATGAGCGGGTTATCGATTCCCCATACCTCGTCCGTACGGTATTGGTAAAGGGTATCATATCTCCGTTCCGTGCGCCAAAATCTGCCGAGGCATACCAGTCTATCTGGACCGAAGACGGTTCGCCGCTGGTATCCATCACCAAGCAATTAAGAGTGGAGCTGCAAAAGGAAATAGCAGAGCCGGTAATTATTGCAATGCGTTATGGCAACCCAAACATGAAATCGGCATACGACAGCCTGCTGGCAGAATATCCGGACCTGCAGGAAGTGGTGCTGGTGCCACTATACCCGCACTACGCTATGTCCAGCTACGAAACTGCGGTGGCACATGCCCGCACGGTGCATAAAAAGGGAAGATATCCCTTCGGCATCATCACGGTTAAACCATTCTATAAAGACCCCGACTATATCGAATCACTGGCAGAAAGCATGAAGCCCTATCTTACAAATCAAAATAGCCACCTTCTTTTCAGCTACCACAGCATACCCGAAAGGCATATCCATAAAACAGATGTAACACGTATTCACTGCCTGCAATCGGCTAACTGCTGCGACGGCTTTTCTCCTGCGCACGAGTTCTGCTACCGCCACCAGTGCTTTATGACCACAAAGCTTGTGGCCGAGCGATTGGGTATTCCCAAAGAAAAGTATAGTGTATCCTTCCAGTCAAAACTAGGCAGGTCGGAATGGCTGAAACCCTCTACCACTATGCGTATGGAGCAGATGCCAGCGGAAGGAATCAAAGACCTCGTGGTAGTATGCCCGTCCTTTGTTAGTGATTGCCTGGAAACATTGGAAGAAATAGCTATCAGGGAAAAAGAAGGATTTTTGAAAGCAGGCGGCGAAACATATACCTTTATACCCTGTATGAATACCCAACCGCAATGGGTAAAAGCACTGGCAAGCCTTATCGCAAAATCGTAAAAACCAGCACACTTGGATTTATGACTCACGACTTACGACTTACGACTTTATGGCTTATCAATATATAAAAGCACTGCACATCATATTTATCGTTACGTGGTTTAGCGGTATGTTCTACATCGTGCGGCTCTTTATTTATAACACGGAAGCCAATGAAAAGCCAGAGCCGGAAAAAAGCATACTTCAAAAGCAGTTCAATATCATGATCCGCCGCCTGTGGTTTGGCATCACCTGGCCGTCTGCCATACTCACCCTTATTTTCGGTCCATGGATGTGGTACCTGTGGGGGCACCTGGATAACTGGCTGGCCATTAAACTCTGTTTTGTTGTTGGCCTGTATGCATACCATTTCACATTACATGCCATTTACAAGCAGGAAGCCAGCGGCATTTTCAAATTCACTTCCGGACAGCTCCGTATCTGGAATGAGGTTGCCACTATCTTTCTCATAGCCATTATTATGCTGGCTGTTGTGAAGCAGGGCATAAGCCTTGTATGGGGATTGCTTGGACTCGTTTTGTTTGTTATCCTGCTCATGAGTGCCATAAAGATCTACAAACTCATCCGCCAGAATGGTAATAAACAGGTATAGCAACTTCAACCAATAGTTCACAAC
>CAIJNJ010000070.1 GCA_903821975.1 uncultured Bacteroidota bacterium | reverse complement strand
TCTTAAACGCGGCCTCAAAGTGCTACACATGCCACTTTTTGATGCCGGTATATTGTTGCTCACGCTCTGGGGCATTAAAGACTTCTGGGTGCAGGAGGTCAAAAACATATTGCCCATCGCCCCGGTGGCAGTTTACGCCACCTTTCCTGCTTACATCATACTGTGGGTGCTTTCATTGTACCTCAATGGCGCCTACGATCCGCCATACAGGGGGCTCAAGGTTACAAGGGGTATGCTTATAGGTACTGTGGCAATCCTTGCCTATTATGGCCTGCTTCCGCCCGAGTACCGTTACTCACGCGCCATTATCATATTCTCCGGCTTTGGTGGCACCGTGGTGCTGCTTGGCTTGCATGAGATACTTTACCGCATGGGCATACTCCGGTATATACCTTACGACAAATTGCCCCGAAAAGCCGTAATTGTTGCCGATGAACAATCTTACATTCAAACGGCTGCTATACTGCGGCAGGTACACTATGCCCCTGAGTTGTCTGGCCGGGTAGGTGTTGAGGGGCACATCGCAGGTGGCAGAGATACAGGAAGCAGGCTTTCTTCTTTGCCGGAGATGAAACAACTGCTCTATACTGCCGGTATCAACGAGGTTATCTTCTGCATCAACGGCCTTACTTATACCGATGTGTTTTCACAGATGCAGCATTGCGGCGGCGGTTACGAATATAAAATACATATTGCTGGTAGTCAAAGTTTTGTGGGTAGTAATTCCAGTAGTACATCAGGAGATCTATACACTATTGACCGCCGCTTTAACCTGTCCGATTTTGCCCAGGTAAGGAACAAACGCATGGTAGACCTGGCAGCTTCCCTGTTGTTTATCATCCTGTTCCCGTTCACATCTTTCTTGGTTAAGAAGCCGGGTGCTTTCTTTGTTAACTGCTTTAAGGTTATTGCCGGCAGCAACACATGGGTGGGATATGCCACCGGTGTAAACACCAATAATCTGCCCGCGATACGTAACGGCATCATACAACCTTACAATATACTCCCCGGTTATGAACCCTCGCCCGAGGTAAAGACCAACATAAACATGGCCTATGCCGAGCACTACGCCCCTATGACCGACGTAAACCTGCTCTTGAAAAATTATAAGTTTCTGGGTGGAATGTAGGTTGATAGGTTGATAAGTTGAATGGATGATAGGTTGAATGGTTGTAGGTAGCTAAATTTTTTATTAACGCGTCTTTGCGAGGCACGAAGCAATCTCAGAAAATCAGGGCCATTTAATACCCCGGGAAAATACTCTCAGAAAATGATGTGATTTTAATACTCCACACCCTACCGAAAATATAAAAATGTGGGTATCTTTTGTGGATAGCGTCTAAGTAAATCCTTTACTGTGGCCTATATTAGTTTTTTTCTTAAGCCCCACTAATGCCCTACTCTGATAATTTCAATGGAGGCTGCGATGCCCAATCATTGCCCCACTTCGACAAGCTCAGTGCGGGCTATATAACCCCATTTTTTGAACCCGGCTCATGTGACTCGGGGACTTCAAAGGTTTTCTGGATTTGTTTTAACTCTTCCTAATAGCCATTTGATTAAGAGATATAAGAAAAGAAGCCCAATTTCAGAACAAAGGTAAGATGCAGTGTAATACAGCACAACATCAATAATTTATATCGCCTTCGCTGAAAACTATGGTGGCAATGTCGCCCTTAACTTTGAGGCGATGAAATCCGATTGCAAATCGGATTTCATTTGTGGTTCCAGATGCCCTGACGGAACATCCGAAACAGCGGAGACCAGCGTTTATGGGCTATGTAAATTAATTAGATTCCCATAACCCGATTCCGTATTGCTATAAGAAATTGTTGTGCTATCATTAAGGTAATAATATAATATTTCTATACGAGGAACGCCAATACCATAATATTCAAAGCTAAGTGGATAAAATGGAACTGAAGATGATGCAAAGTAATAAAGGGTATCGTAGAAATTAAGTGAAAAAAAGTCATGTAATACAATTTTTGAAGTATCTATAACGGTCAACGAAAAAGTATCATTTATATTATAGCTAGTATCGAACCCAGAATAATAATCTTCTTCGGTTCCATGCCATATACGCATACCGCCCATTTTTAATGTGTAGCTTTGAGGTGA
>CAIJNJ010000069.1 GCA_903821975.1 uncultured Bacteroidota bacterium | reverse complement strand
TAATACAAGCCGACATTAAGCGCTACATTATCTAAAAAATAGTAGCTGGCCGATGGCTGTATAATAAACCCAAGAGCGCCTGTTGTATACGTAACTGTACCTGAATTGCTGTTAGGTTTTACACCAAGACCTACGCTGGCACCGTTTTCGTGCTGCTCAGCAAAATAGCTGGTTACATTTCCACCAATGCTGTTTACAAAATTTTTGGTAATTAGATTATCTCCTGCCTTAGGCACAGGTGAGTTATCATATAAATAGGTGTACTGTCCGTTGCCGGTTACAACTATATCCTGTACCTCTTCGTAATCAAAAGATGCGTTAGATGAGTACTTGTTCTTCATCTGGACATTATACAACAATCCTCCATCAGCGGTAAAACCCCATCTCTCTGAAAATCTCTTTTTGTATTTCAACACCAACGGAATGTTGATGTTAGTAATAGTCATATTTTCCTTTATCGGCTGGTTAGGGCTTACGATCTGCCTCATAATATTGCCGTTAAGGTCTATTGATTGATATTCGGCATGATAATTATTAAGCGTCATAGTACCAGACTGCGCCAAATACATGATACCGAGGCCGACTCCCCAATGGCCACCACGGCCAAAGAAATAGCCTACCTGGGCATCTCCGCCAAACGAAGAACCTTTGTCAAACTTCATGTTACCCAGGTTTACATTCACCCCATTCAGGTAGTTGCCCGCGCTGTTGGCATTGGTTATTGACTGGGTGAGGAAACCACCCAGCAAGTTAGCATCAATAACCCAACCAGGAAGGTCCAGGTTATGATGTTTTTTGAATTTCGGGTGGGTAGCCGTCGAATCAGTTGTTTTCGCTGTGGCTGATAACGCTCCCATGGCTATCAACAAAAAGAGTACTTTTTTCATCAAAGAGAATTTTATTGTTGAAAAATCTTAATTTTTAATAAACCTTGCTGTTGCTGTTTTAATCCCATCCTGGTAACATACGATTACGTAACAACCCGATGGCAAGTTTGTGATATCAATTCCCGCTTTATTATCTACAACAGGCACTGAATTCACTTCCTGCCCGAGGAGGTTGTATACCTGGATATTCATCTTACCGCTACCCGTAGTGTGTATCTCCACATTTACAAACGCATCTGCAGGGTTAGGGAATACCTTCATCTCTGTGGACACCGGTTCGTTCACATTTGTTATGCCTGTAGGCACAAGATAATACCCTTTCTTCACACAACCTGTTACCTGGTCGGTGGTCATTACCCAGTAATACTTATGCGCCCAATCAGGTGATACATTCAGATACGTCTGGTTGATCTCTCCATCCAGTTTCGAAGAATCGAGGCTGTACGCGTCATCATATCCCCACTGGTAGCTGCTCACACTATTAAGCAGGCAAATGAACATATTGTTGGTATAGATCACCTCAGGGTTGCTGGCCGGTGTACCATCTACATTCAGGTTGTAAGTATAGGAACTAACACAACCAGGGCGGTTTGTAGTAGCCGTAAGTGTAACCGCTGATGCTCCAGGTGTAGAGAAGTTAATGATACAATACTGATTTGCATGGCCAAGTGCCATTATATCACCATTCGATACACTCCATGTATAATGCTCATCTGCAGCCGGCGCCGTGCCTATACCAAAATTCTGGAAGTAAGCATCTGCACACACTGAAGGTGGTGTATGGGTTGTGATCAGCGGAATAGCCGGGGATGGGTTGATGGTCATTACCATTGTAGTGATACAAGTTGTAGGCAATGTATAGGTTATTATGGATGTACCCATAGTTAACCCGGAAACAAGACCGGAAGTTGTACCTATCGTAGCCACTGCAGGAGTGCCGCTTATCCAGGTTCCGCCGCCGGTGTCAGATAACATTGTTGTGAGACCGGAGCAAAGTGAATCCATACCTGCAATTGGGCCGGGTAGGGGGTTAACTACTACTGTTGATGTATACATT
>CAIJNJ010000068.1 GCA_903821975.1 uncultured Bacteroidota bacterium | reverse complement strand
CCTGAGCCATCACGGGCCAGCTTTGAATACCAGCTATATTTCCTTCACAGTTGGTTTCACGCACAAATACCCTCAGGTATATTCAAAGTACTACTGACCCGTTAGAATATTCATCAGCCTGTTATTCACAAAGTAGAGTGTCTTACCTTTCTTCTGTTCGGTAAGCACTCCGGCGGTCGCCAGTTTTTTTAGCCATGTCGATGCGGTCTGCCTGTGCGCCAGCCCTCGCTTATCCAGCAGTTCTATTTTTAGATACGGTGACTCGAACATCAGTTGCAACAATTCCGGGCTATATGATGCTCCGAGTATCCGTTTCAGCTCCCCCTCCATTTTTGCCTTCAGGCTCATCAGCCTCCTCGCTTTCGAGGTCGTATGTTGTGCTGCCTCTGCCACCCCCGCCAGGTTATACAGTATCCAGTCGCGCCAGTTATCGTTCTCGGTCACACCTTGTATCAGTTGGTGATAAAGCAGTTTGTTCCTCGCTATATATCCACTCATGCACAGTACCGGCATGGGTAGTAATCCCTGCTGCACAAGGTACAGTTCGTTAAGTATCCTCCCCGTCCTGAGATCACCTTCCCCAAAAGGGCTTATGGCTATGAATTGATAATGCACCATCGCCATCTTTATCAGCGGGTCCAGTGTCGAGTAATTATTGTCATTGATAAAACGTTCCAGCTCGCCCAGTTTTTCCCTGATCACAGGGGCACCCTCCGGGGGCATATAGGTCGTCTCTCCCGTTATCATATTTTTTATAGGTGTCCCCGCCGTGGTCCTTATTCCGGTCATACCCCCCTTTATCACCTGCACTATTTCGCTCAGCAGATTTATAGATATGATGCCCTTTCTTTTCGTCATGGTCCCCATCCCCTGGTAGAGTGCCTCTGTATAATTCAGCACCTCCATGGCACCCACCCCCACCTTTCCGTACCCGGTTATCGCCTCATAAAGTTCATCCCTCGAGGTCACTATACCCTCTATTTCCGAGCTGTCCTTACTCTCCTGAAGTATCACCGTATTGGTCAAAATGGACGGGTCCGGCATGGCAGCACAGAGACCATTCAGCGTCCCCAAATGCCGGGATGCTAGCACCAACTGCTTTAAAATTTCAGGGCTTTCTACTTCCAAATTCGGCGGCAAAGCCGGCAAACCATTATTGGGTATGTTTCTTTTTAATGCCATTATTTGGTCTTATCTATCGAAATTACATACTTATTTCAACATTAGCTACTTTTAACATCGAATTTTATTGTTATTTTCGACTTGACTTTCATTTAATGTTGAAATTTTATTAGATTTTCACCTTTAATTACATTTTTATAAAAATGGTCCTGTTACGATACAATTACAAGATCGGCACCATTTTGGATTGTACTATTATCAAACCCACACAATGAAGCAAGCAACTATATTGACCCTGGTATTACTTTCTTCACTAGTCGGTCACTCCCAATAGGTTCGGTATCGAGGCCGGTATCGGACTCCCTTTTTTTGGTATACACCTTCAGCAATATGGCATTAGCCATTCCCCCACTCCTTCAGTTACAGGGGAGTTGAATTATTTGCGTAAGATCAATGATCATGTCTTTGTGGGAGGTAAATTATTTTTTCAGCAATTTGTCTTCAGCTATTCCGATAATGATATGGGAGCAAGTTATTCCGAGCAAGCTACTACATATGCAAACAGCAGTTATATTTTTT
>CAIJNJ010000067.1 GCA_903821975.1 uncultured Bacteroidota bacterium | reverse complement strand
TTTGTCGTTTACAATGCATTCTTTTACAGTGACTTGTGTATTTCCACCTGCATCAAAAAAGAAAGCTCTCCCCTGGTAGCCATTCAGTTCAATATTCTGAGAAGGGATGTCATCCGCTTCCGTAAAATCCCGTTTACGAACCATAATAGCGCTATCCAACATCACATTTAATAAGAGCGAATCAGTAGATACACCGGGCGGACAGTCTGTATAACTCACCTGGAAAAGCTTGAATTTATCAATTGCAAATGTTGAAGGTTTCCATGATATGAAATGCGTTGTTCCTTTCCAGAACAGATCTTTCTTATCCGTCTTTTTTATAGGCGTCGGCATTTCAACAATAAATCCACCTTCATTAGAAGTGTATTTCTCCCATACTATATTATCCCTGCTACAGGACAATGCCATGCAAAGCAGCAATAAAACAGAACTGATCTTTAATACGTTACGCATAAAGGAAGATATTTAAAGTAAACTGCACCGGGATAATAGTTTTTCTCCCGGGTATCAGGCGTTCAATTGGAATGCAATGTAATATCGCAAAACAATCGGGAAAAAACCGGGTAAGTGAATTATTTCTTTGTGGGTACGTCTGTTTTTGCGGCTTTATTTGCTTTATAGCGCATATCAGGCGTGCCATCTTTTTTAGTTGGGCCTGCTGGCTTTGCAGCAGCTTTGTTTTCCTTATAGCGCATATCCGGTGTGCCGTCTTTTTTCATTTTGGTAGCAGTCTTTGGTGCTTCCTCTGTTTTTGGAGCAGCAGCAGTTTTGGTTGCAGGCGCTTTCTTTACAGGTTTACCGGCTTTGTCTTGTGCAAATGATGCAGTGCCCATAATAAGCAGGGACATTAAAATACAGACGATCTTTTTCATATTTCTATTTATTTCACGCTAAATTATAAAATTGATTTGAAAGTTTATACTTTATAATGAATTTGTTATTGATAAATGGTTTTGGATTTTGTTTTTTGAAATTTGAATTTGAGATTTGCAGCAGAAGATAAACAGATGACCACATATTCGACAGATAGGTTACACCAGGCATTAAAGCATTTTTTTGGTTATGACGAGTTCCGGCTTACCCAGTTGCCTGTCATTGAAAGTATTTTAAGAGGAGAGGACACTTTGGCAATTATGCCTACCGGAGCGGGTAAGTCCATTTGTTACCAACTTCCCGCAATGTTGCTGCCCGGCATTACAATTGTGATATCCCCGCTCATAGCATTAATGAAAGACCAGGTAGATGCATTGCTCGCCAATGGTATCTATGGTGCGTTCCTAAACTCATCGCAGTCGCCTGAGGAGCAGAACCGGATAATAAATGATGCCAAGCAAGGCAATATTAAGCTGCTATACATCGCCCCTGAGCGCATACCGGCCAACAGTGAAACATTTTTTACGTTTCTCCGTAGCCTTAACCCCTCGTTGTTTGCTATTGATGAGGCGCATTGCATATCATCATGGGGTCACGATTTCCGGCCTGAGTACCTGAAACTGGCGGTATTAAAAAAGCAATTTCCCGGCGTTCCGGTTATTGCACTCACGGCCAGTGCAGATAAGGTAACACAGAAAGACATTGTTGAAAAACTGGCGCTGCAGCGGCCCAATATATTTATCTCCAGCTTCAACCGGCCTAACATCCATTATTTTATAAGGCCAAAACGGAATGCCTTTGGCCATATTTTAGAGTATATAAAAAAGCATAAAGACGACAGCGGTATTATCTACGCCCTTTCGCGTGCTTCCACCGAGGATATTGCGGGCAGGCTGCATGAAGCAGGTATTAAAGCCGCATATTACCACGCAGGGATGGATGCCAATGAGCGTAGCCGGGTGCAGGAGGCTTTCCAGAAAGACCAGTACAGGGTTATTGTTGCCACAATAGCGTTTGGTATGGGCATTGACAAATCAAATGTGCGGTATGTGATACATCACGACGTTTCAAAAAACATAGAAGGCTATTACCAGGAAACAGGCCGTGCCGGCCGAGATGGGTTGAAAAGTGACGCTATACTTTTCTACTCAGCGGGCGATATCATTAAACTGAAAAGCTTTACCCAGATAGATGCAAATCCCCAGCAGTCTGCTATCTCTATGAAGAAGCTGCAACTGATGCAGGAATTTTGTGAGCATGAGGGCTGCCGCAGGCAATACCTCATGCAGTATTTCGGAGAGCCTTTCCCAGCCTATTGCAGCAGTTGTGATTATTGTCTCAGTGCGCTTGAGGAAAAGGATGTTACAGTAGATGCACAAAAACTACTTTCAGCCATTGTGCGCACCGGGGAGCGGTATGGCGCCGGATATGTGATAGATTTTTTGAGAGGTTCTGCAAGCGAAAAAATAAACCCCGCGCATAAGGAGCTAAAGACATATGGTATAGGTAAAGGCCTAAAAAAAGAAGAGTGGCAATGGATGGTGCAGCAACTGCTGTATCACAAGTTTATTGATAAATCTGAAGACCAGTATGTGACGCTGAAAGTGGCGGAGAAAGGTTGGAGACTACTAAAAGGAGAAACGGAGCTAAAGCTGATACTGAAGAAGGAAAAAGAAGAAGTGGCTGACGAAGAAGAATTGCAGTATGATAAAAAACTGCTCGGTGACCTTAAAGGCCTGCGGCTGGATATGGCAGAGCGGGAGCATGTACCCGCATATGCGATAGTGGCAGATAATGCGCTCATAGAGCTGGCCACCTTTCTGCCACGCAGCTTTGATGAACTGAAACATATATCCGGTTTTGGAGACTATAAGATCAGTAAGTATGGTGCTTCCTTCCTGAAGGTGGTAAAGCAATATGCTGATGAGCACGAGATCCCTTCCCGGATGCACTTTAAAAAACCGAAGAAGGAAAAGAAAGCGGCTGCAAACCCCGGTAAGGCAGCAAAGACTTCTGCTACAGCTACACAAAAGGCCACGCTGGAAATGTTTATGGATGGTGTGAGCATGGCAGGTATTGCAGCACAGCGTGGGTTGGCACTAACAACAATTGAGACGCATCTTTCCATGTTTGTAGGCTCGGGTGAGCTCGATGTAACGCGCATAGTACCCAAACATAAGCTGGACGTAATACTCAAAACAATAAAAAGCTCAGGACAGGTACATGCGTTAAAACCGATAAAAGACCTGCTGAGTGATGAATATTCTTACGGGGAGATCAGGATGGCGCTGGAGTATTATAAAGCTAATTCTTAAGGTCTGGCGGATTTTACCAGTATCACAGCTACACAATTTGCAATAGTTACATTACATATCAGTATGTTCTTAATTTTATCAGAGGCGCCTTGTTTGTAAATAAGTTCGGCAGGCACTTGCCTGTGGGTAAACAAGTAATTCGTAAGCCATAAGCCAAACCCTGATGCCGTATCGTATTCACCTGATAATTGCTTGAACGTAACAATGGTTGTGTTTCCGGAGCAGCCTGCGATAAGCGGGTCTATCAAGAAGTGGTTCCTGCTGTCACCGTTCATGCCGCACACAAGAATATCAATGTCCTCATTTGTAAGACCATTCTCTGAGAGTAGCCCCTGTATTGAAGATTGAAGTTCCTCACTGCCGGGCGTTTGCAGCATCTTTACGCTATATATGGCACACGCGGCGTTCTTATTTTCATTGCTTAATGTAAAAAAATGCGCCCCTTCCCCTGCTATCGATCCCGGCGTATGATAGTGCGATAACAATGAAAAACTGTCAAGCGGGTGATCTTTATAATGTCCTATTTTATTCCGTATTGTGAAATATTCCTCTGTGAGTTCGTCAAACCCGCCTGCCAATATATGCTTCGTTTCAGTTGCTTCCGCAAGCAGTAACTGTACATCAAGCAGGCACAGTTCTAATGAAAAGCCGCGATGCACAAATGTCTGGTTGTAACCGGTACATTTCGTAAGCATTGCCAGCCAGCCATTTACAGAATTGTAGGTAGATTGGATAAAACCGGTAGGCGTCAGTGCTTCTTCCTGCATGTTGATCATGTCCTTCAGGAAGTTCTCCATATCCGTTACACTGCCGCGGGCGGTGCCTATAATTATGGCATCAGGCGTTTTAACTCCGGCATCTTCAAGACATTTCATGCCCGCTGTAATACCTTGTTTCAGTATCCTGCTCATGCGTCTTATGGCGACCGGGGAAATATATTTGGAATAGTCTGCGTCTAATGAATACAATTTACTGCTGTCACTCGTTACAACAGGGCGCAGGAAATTCTCCGCATCATAAGTATGCTGCGGCGATATGGAGCATGCGGCTGATATGTAGAGTAGTTGCTTCATGCTTTGCTGAATACGAGTGAAACATTACTGCCACCAAATCCAAATGAATTGCTCAGTACATGCTGTATCGGCACATGCTCAGGAATGGTAGCTACAGGTGATATCTCCAGTTCGTCCATCCTGGTTTCAAAATTAAGATTGGGTAGTACTATCTGCTCTTCCATGGCCCACATGCTGAATATAGCTTCAATGATGCCCGCTGCAGCCAGAGTATGCCCTGTAAATGGCTTTGTAGAGCTGAAATAAGGAGGAGTTTTCCCGAAAAGTGTTTGTATTGCCAGTCCTTCTGAGAGATCATTGTTTTGCGTTGCCGTACCGTGGGCGTTGATATATCCTATGTCCGTCGGCTGTAGCCCGGCCATAGCCAGTGCCTGCTGCATAGTCCGCGCTGCGCCCTCACCTGTTGGCGACGGAGCGGTGGGGTGGTAGGCATCATTCGTATTTGCGTAGCCGCTGAGTACAGCAATGATCTTTGCACCCCTGGCCTTTGCAGATGACTCAGATTCCAGTAAACAGAATCCGGCAGCTTCACCAAGGTTCAGCCCGTTGCGGTTTTGGTCAAATGGCTTGCACGGGTTCTTGTCCACATTCTTGAGGCTGTAAAATCCATTCAGGGTAAAACGGCTTAGGGCATCTCCGCCACCACATACCGCCCGCTTCACAAGCCCCTGCTTTATCATCCTTGCCCCTAATAATAGTGAGTTGGAAGAAGAGGAGCAAGCAGTGCTGATAGTAGCCATTAATGGTTTCAGGCCATAATGGGACGCCACGTTCTCTGTACTTTCTGCACAGTCCAGCGTATTTATGTACTTGTTGTTATTTTCATCAGTGCCTGATGTGATCACATCCATATAGATGTCTTCCATTTTGCTCATGCCACCTACGGTATTGGCATTTATAAAAGCAAATGGTTCATTGCGCAGCAGGGCTATGTCTGTATTTTGCAATAGGTCGTCCATTGCCGCCAGTAAAAGAAGGGTAGTGCGAGTATATCCGTTGTCGCCTGTGGGTAGTCCTAGTTTTTTTGCCAGTTCATCGTTGCTCATCTTTACTTCCCCGAGCACAAAATCATCAGCATGTTTTGAACGTAGGTAAGCAACGCGGCCTACGCCGCTTTGCGAACTGCGCAACTTCCCGAGATGGGCGTCTTTACCTGTGCCCAGGGCGGATATGATGCCGATAGCTGTTACTACTATTCTTTCCGCCATCGTGGGTAGGCGTTATATTTTGCGGTGTTGCTGAATGTATTCCGCCATGGTTTGTACGGATGTCAAAATCTTCCTGCCTTCACGTGCGTCTTCTATCTTGATGCCATAGTTGCGTTCCAGCAGCACCATCAGCTCCAGGGAATCTATGCTATCCAGGCCAAGGCCATCGCCAAACAAAGGGGCATTATCGTCTATTTCTTCAGGTTTCATTCCCTGCAGGTTCAGCGAGTCTATTATCTGTTGTTTAAGCGTTCTCTTAAGGTCTTCCATGAAATAATTTATGCCTGCAAATATAATGTTTATAAATTCCAATAAAAGAATAGATAAAGTGAGCTTTTTGATCTATTCGCTTATTTACCAGTTACTTAAATGCATTCTCCACCAATTGCTGCTGCTCGATGGCGTGTTTTTTAGCAAAGCCTGTAGCGGTAGATGCGCTTGCCGGCCTGCACACATATTTCATCGGGAAATTGTCCAGGTTCATTACGAGGAATGATAGTGCACCCATATTTCTTGGTTCTTCCTGAACCCATGTCCATTCTGCTTTACTGTATTTCTCACGCAGTGCTGTAAGTTGCTTTTTAGGCAAAGGATATATCTGTTCCAGGCGTACGATGGCCACATCCTCGCGCTTATCTGCAAGTTGTTTTTCACTCAGGTCAAAATACATCTTACCACTGCATAATAACACTTTTTTCACCTTAGCTGCGCTCTTTATATTCGGGTCATCCAGCACTTCTTTAAACCCGCCTGTAGTGAATTCTTCCATTGCCGAGTATGAGCGCACATGGCGCAGGTTCGCTTTGGGAGAAAAGTTTATCAACGGTTTCCTGAACGCCCATTTAAGCTGCCTGCGCAGTCCGTGGAAGAAGTTTGCAGCTGTAGTAATATTGGTAACTACCATATTGTTTTCCGCACACATCTGCAGGAAGCGTTCTAAGCGGGCACTGCTGTGCTCCGGTCCGCCACCCTCATAGCCGTGTGGCAATAACAGCACGATGCCGTTCATATTGGTCCACTTTTGCTCGGCGCCTACTATGTATTGGTCAATAATAGTCTGTGCCCCGTTTGCAAAATCACCATACTGGGCTTCCCACAACACAAGGTTATTTGGGTTGGCCATTGCATAGCCATACTCAAAACCAAGTACGGCAAACTCACTGAGCAATGAGTTATAAATATAGGGGGTGCCCTGTTTATCACCCAGTCTGCTCAGTCGGTTATAAGACTGGTTCGTATTCTGGTCATAGACCACTGCATGGCGATGAGAGAACGTACCACGCTTCACATCTTCGCCACTCAGGCGCACCTCGTAGCCTTCCAGCAGCAGGCTTGCATAAGCCATCAGTTCGCCGGTAGCCCAGTCTGCTTTGCCTTCCGTATCAAATAGTTTTATCTTGTCCTGCAACAGCTTTTCTACTTTCTTCAGCGGGCTAAATCCTTCCGGCCATTGCATGAGAGCCGTGAACAGTTTTTTGAAAGTATCAGCGCTTATTGCAGTATCGGGAGATTTGTCAAAATCCACATCCTGTGCTTTACGCAGTTCCTTCCACCACATTTCCGGTTTCTGGTAATTGTAGGGGAGTGGCTTTTGTTTCACTTCGTCCAGGCGCTGCTGAAGGTCAGCCCAGAAACGGGCTTCCATTTCTTTTGCAAGGTCCTGTGCATCGGCTTCACCGTGCTGCAGCAGGTATTGGGTATATACCTCGCGCGGGTTTGGATGCTTGTCTATCAGTGCGTATAACTGCGGCTGGGTAAACTTAGGCTCGTCGCCCTCATTATGCCCATGCTTACGGTAGCACACCATGTCTATGAAAATATCCTCGTTATATTGCTGGCGATAAGCTACGGCCAGCATACTGCATTTTACCACGGCCTCAGCATCGTCCCCGTTTACATGCAGCACCGGTGCCTGCACCATTGATGCCAGGCTGGTACAATAATCGGATGAGCGCGCGTCATCAAAATCAGTGGTAAAGCCTATCTGGTTGTTGATCACATAGTGTATTGTGCCGCCGGTATAGTATCCTACCAGTTTCGACATTTGCAGCAGCTCATAACCTACACCTTGCCCCGCCACCGCAGCATCGCCATGTATCAGTATGGGTAATACTTTGTCGTATTCCTTGTTGTAAAGCGTATCTGCCTTTGCCCTTGCAAAACCTTCCACCACCGGGTTCACCGCTTCCAGGTGCGATGGGTTTGGCGTAAGCTGTACATTGATCTTCTTTCCGTTTGGCGTTGTA
>CAIJNJ010000066.1 GCA_903821975.1 uncultured Bacteroidota bacterium | reverse complement strand
TGCAAGTATTGAAAAGCGAAAAGCCTTAGAAGAAAAAGCCAAAGAATACGAAGCGAACACCGGCGAACACATACGCCCTATCTGCCTCATACAAGTAGAAAGAACAGGAAAAGACCAGCGCGAAAAGGGTTACATACACTCAGAAGAAGTCAAGGAGTTTTTAATAAAGCAATGTGCTATACCGGAAAAGCATATTGCTATAAAAAGCAGCGAGAAAGATGATATTGAAGGGATAGACCTTTTTGCAAAAGATTGCGATATACGCTACATTATAACAAAGCAGGCATTACAGGAGGGTTGGGATTGTTCATTTGCATACATCCTTACTATTCTTACTAATCCATCTTCAGCTACAGGTATTACGCAATTGGTGGGCCGTATACTACGGCAGCCAAAGGCTGTTAAAACCCATATAAGGGATCTGGACGAATGTTACGTTTATACATTCCGGCAGAATGCGGGCACCCTGGTAAAAGAAATAAAAACCGGGCTTGAAGATGAAGGGCTTGGTGACATTGCAGGCAGGATTGTCAACGATGAAGGCGGGGATAATACAGGGAATATGAAAGAACGGGATACTCAGTACCGGTCCGGCTTTAAAAACTTTGAAGGAAAGATTTACTTGCCGAAATTCGCAGTACAGGAAAAAGAATCGTGGCGCGAACTGAGTTTTGAAACGGATATACTCAGTGAAATTGACTGGGAGAAAATCAATGTTAGCGCTATAGCTGAAATCACACTATCTGAAAACCGCGCACAGGAGCAGGAACTTACTTTGGGGTTAAGTAAAGAAGAAAAAGAACTATTAAAGGAAACAGGCAGGTTTGAATCAAAAGGCACACTTGAAATTGACGAAGCGTTTTTGGCAAGGCAAATTTCAGAGGTTATTCCTAATCCGTGGATTTGCTATGAATTGGGCGACAAAGCAATAAAACTGCTCCTGAAAAAATATCATAAAGAACTGGTAGGGGCAAACTTTGTATTCATCATTGAGGAACTTAAAAAATTGCTCGACAAAGAAAAGGACCGTTTAGCGGAACAGGTTTTCCATAAAATGATCGAAAAGAAAAAGCTATGTTTCTACCTGATTACTGATAAAGGAGGCTTTGTCCTGCCGTCAAGGATCAAAGTAAAAAGCAATAAACAGCTTAATCGTTTTGATGGTTCGCAAATTCAAAAATCATTATTTGATTATGTACCTGAAGAAAGCGTAAATGAATTGGAAAAAATTGTCGCTGTATATCTTGATGAACAGGAAAAATTACTGTGGTGGTATCGCAATATGAGCCGGAAAGACTATCATATACAGGGCTGGAAAAGAAACAAAATCTATCCTGATTTTATTGCGGCCAACAAAGCCAAAACAAAAAAAGATAATTACGATACTGTTTACGTTCTGGAAACAAAAGGGATTCACCTCAAAAATGAGGACACCAAATACAAGCAGGACATTTTTAAGCTGTGCAATGAATTAGGTGCAAAGAAAGAATGGAAAGAACTCTTTAGCGAATTTCCGGATCATAATTTTGAGTTTCAGGTGATTTTTGGAAATGAATGGCAAAATAAGATCAATGAATTAATGCAATAAAACTAAGCGAAATGGATAAGTGTTTTATAATACAGCCGTTTGATAAAGACGTGTACGACAAAAGATATACAGATACGTTTGAGCCTGCAATTAAAGCAGCTGGGATAGAGCCATACCGAGTAGATCGTGATCATAGTGTTAAGGTTCCTATTGAACAGATAGAAGCGGGTATCAAAACTTCAGTTATTTGCTTTGCGGAAATAACGACTAATAATCCTAATATATGGTATGAATTGGGTTACGCTGTTGCTAGTGGTAAGGATGTAGTATTAGTATGTTCTGAAAATGATAGACAAGGTTTCCCCTTTGATATTCAGCACAGATCAATTATAACTTACAGGTCAACTTCAAAAAGCGATTTTGACACTTTAGAATTACAGATTACTGAAAAAATAAAGGCTCTATTACAAATACAGAAAACAGTTAAGAAAATATATGATACCCCCATAAAAGAAAACGCTGGACTAAAGCCACATGAAGTAGCTATGTTATTAATTCTTATGGAAAATCAGCTTACAAGTGCAGATAGTGTCGCCGCAACTGCGATAATCAATGACATGAATAAAGCTGGGTATAATAACTTAGCTGTTAGCATTTCTTTTAGGGAACTCGAATCTAAAGGATTTATTGAATCTTTTAAGGAAGCTGAAAATTATAACAATTATGAATACACTGCCTGTAAGCTAACAAAACCTGGTGTGCAATGGGTGTTAGATAATCAGGATAAATTTGATTTTAG
>CAIJNJ010000065.1 GCA_903821975.1 uncultured Bacteroidota bacterium | reverse complement strand
TAATTTTTACCAACTATTTTTGACCACATTGTCTTTGATTTTCAGGAGGGTATCAATATCAGGTATGGATACGGCCTTTTATCCTGCTATCCACCCTTACCAATGCCCAGCATATTAGTGCCAAGCCTCCCACATAATAGGTGAGGTGTACCGGTTCTAAAGACCAGAAGCTGTGGCAAAAACCCATGTACCGGCCCAGTGGGACAAGAGAGACACTACGCGATATAAATATCAGCGTGCATGCTATCCCTAATGTTTTTGCGACCCGTTTCATTATTTATTGATTATTCTTAAGGTTGGCCTGTTATTGAGTTCCCTGTCTGCATCTGTTTTTTCAGGGTATACAGTTGGTTTTCTGTTTCCCAATCCCACAAATTTTACGCGACTTTGGTCGATGCCTTTTGAAGTGAGGAATATGTAGATGTTCTTAGCCCTTCCTTCTGAGCGGTTGCCGCCAAGACCATCTGGCTCATCGGTGCCATCGGTAGGATCGAGGCAGCAGATGTGGCCCTGGATCTCAACAGAAAGATTTTTATTGTCATTAAGGAATTTGTATAATTCATCGAGTGCTGGTTGTGATCTGCGCAGCATTGCATTTGATCCTTGCGCGAAAAAAATGTTGTTTACCGGGATCACTTCATTGATCTGCAATTTTGATGGATCAAGAGTAGCCAGGTTTTTTTCCGGCCTGCGTTTTACTTCCGCTGTTTTTGGAGCTTCATTTTTTGCAGGAGCGGTGGCCGGTGCGGGAGCCGCTGCAGGGGCTGTTTTTGCAGCAACAGCTTTTGGTGCAGGTGGCGGTGGTGCAACAGGCGGAGCCACTTTAGCTGCAACGGGTTTCGGCGTGGCAGGTGCAGGAGCCGGTGCCGCTGCTGTCTTAGCTGCTACTGGTTTAGGCGCGGCAACGGGTGCCGGAGCAGGTGTTGGCGCAGGCTTAGGCTCTGCTTTAGCCACCGGTTTAGGTTCTTCTTTTTTAACAGGTTTAGGGTCGGGCTTGGGTGCCACGGGTTTAGGTTCTACTTTGGCTACTACCGGTTTCGGCTCTGTTTTATGTTCCGGTTTAGCAGCGACAGTTTTTGGCGCTTCTTCTTTTGCAGGCAGTGGTTTCGGCGCTGGTTTAGGTGCTACCGGTTTTGGATCTTCTTTTTTAGCTACAACTGGTTCTGTTTTTTTGGAAATTTCTTTTACGGGTGCCGGCTTAGGAGCGGGTTTAACTGTTGCAGCTACGGCTGCTTTTTTGGGAGCATGCTGTGTTATGATCATTACTTTCCTGTCTTTGTAAAAACCGATCTCACCGGGTAAGGGTGTGCGTTTTATTCTGCCCTTTCCTTTGCACTCAACTATATCACCTTCATCAAGGCCAAGCGCCAGCAAATATGCTTTAACATTGTTTGCCCTGTTTTGCGATAATACCATATTATACTCATCGGTACCGAGGTAATCACCATATCCTAAAAGAGTAGTTTTTTTTCCGGGTATTATAGCTTTTGCAAACGACAGGCTATCAAGAGCCATTGAGGCCATCGTGCTTACTTTTGCAATGTTCAGCTCAAAATATACTTCAGAAGTATCCATTTTTTGGCTGTATCCGTTTATAAAACTGCACAGCAAAAAAAGCATGAAAAAATGTCTCATAAAATGTAATATTATGTGTGTGTAAACAAAACTAATAATTATTCTAAGAAACTAATACAAACTTTGACTATGTTTCTTTATGTAATTGTTAAGGATGAAACAGGCGATAGTTTTATATTTAATTTATTGATCAATTTATATGAGATTGTAGCGTAAATAATTGATTTGTAGTTAATAACTAAATGTTATTTGGTCAATATTGTTATTTCTTTTACTGTGGCCAAAACACAAACCCTCGGTTTTCCGTTGCCTGAGCGTGAATAAATTGAACTCCTTATAACTGAATGTTTTCATTCCACTATCAATATCTTTGGCGCTTATTGAATGAATATGCAAATAAGTTTAAGCGAAGCAACAGTGCAAAAGGTGTCGGTGCACCTTATAGGAAATAAAGGCAATGGGCAAGACCTGGTAACATCTAAAAAGCCATTGAAAATCACCAAAGAAGACATGCAGATCATAAAGGAAGGCTTTTTATCTAAGTTCAACCTGGAATCGGATAAGTACTCCTTCCACCATCTCTCTTCGCTCGACTATAACGAGGTTTATAATTATTGCCTGGAAACGCTTGCCGAGAGTGCTGTATTCCATAAAAATTCGGTGAATATTGCCAAGCACCTGTATGAAAGCACGCTACACCCAAAAATAAAAGCAGGTGAGTTGTATGTATGCTATTATGAAAATTGCCTCGTAAATGGGGCATTTGTAGATGCGATAGGGTTGTATAAAACAGAGACAAAAACCAATTTCATTGATCTGAC
>CAIJNJ010000064.1 GCA_903821975.1 uncultured Bacteroidota bacterium | reverse complement strand
TAAGGTCATACTATTTATTAATGCGTGTCCAGTTCGCTATGTGTGCCATGCTCGTTGAGCAGGCTTATTGCTTTATCCACATCAGCCTGTGCACCATGCGCTATCACGAGGAATTTGCATGCTGTAAGCGCATCATGATATTTTTTTGATACTTCTTTATTTACACCTACTGTAGCCAGGGCTGTAGCTATACCTCCGCCGATAAGGCCAATGTCAAAACCTGCAAACGCACCAACAAGTGCGCCCGCTCCGCAAAGGATACCTAAGCCCGGTATTGCAAACAGGCCAACACCTGTAAGCACGCCTAACGCTGTGCCTATTGCAGTGCCCGCACCTATGCCGGCGGGGTTTATCGCTTTGGGCATAATGTGCATATCCTTATCAACGGTTTCTGTTTCGGTCAGGCCCATTATTGTTAATTGCTCAACAGGATAACCTGATTCTTTCAGTTCTTCTACGGCTTCGACAGCTAATTCGTGGTTGTCGTATACGCCTATTGCTGCATTCATAATTTCAAAATTTTGATAAAAATAGGTTTTTCAGGCACTTTATTCAATCATTTATAAAAAAAGTATTCCACGAATTTAATAAAAAACGGATTTAGCATATGATATAAAAAATATAACAACCTGATTTCCATCATATTGATGATGGCATGATATTACCACCTTTGTAAAAAAAGCATCAAATGAAAACCGTCATATTAGCATTGCTTATTTCTATATTTCCTTTCATGTGTTTTGCCCAGGATACCGCGCCCAGGCATACAAAGCACAAACATAAAACCCATAAGACTGCTAAAGCTACGGTTGTTCCACCATGGGCGAAAGCGCATAATTACGATGCTACCGCCCACGTTTATTTCCCCGATTACTATACCTATTACGATCCCGCCCGAGGAGGTTATGTCTTCTGGGATAATGGTAAGTATACATTTACACCTTCCTTACCCCCATTCCTGGAAAAGGTGGATCTCAGCAAAACCCGTATACAGATACTAAAGGGCCTCAGCCTCGATCTGCATCCCGAGCTTAACTATCCTTATTACATGAAGCAATACCCCGCCGATAATGGTAATAATGACGGCATGGTGCCAGTACCGGTGCCCGGGAATCCCGCCGGCAACCAATAACATAGTCTATTCGATTAACTATAATTAACCACACTTTACCTCGTATCACTATAGCTGGATGCTACCTTCGCTGCTATGCGAAATAGCCATAAGCCCATTACCAGATCCCGGATCTTTTATCCCTTGTTCATACTGTTTTGCATGGCGAATGTATATGCAGTCCGTGCGCAGTATACCATACACGGGAAGATCACAAATGCACAAAAAGAACCTGTTCCATACGCTGCGGTAATATTATTGAGAGCCGCAGACAGCAGCATTATAAAAACAGAAGTGTCTGACACTAATGGGAATTATTCCCTCACGGCATCGTCTGTTTCAGGCATCCTTATCAAGGTATCAGCTACCGGTTTTGCAGATCAGTTTAGCACCATCACAGAAATCCATCCGGACATTCCCTTGAATTTTGTACTCACTACCAATGATCACGAATTGACCACGGTATCCGTATCAAGTCAGAAACCTTTATTCGAAAGAAAAGCAGACCGTATCATTTTTAATGTAGCGGGCAGCGTCACCGCCATTGGCGGTAATGCCCTCGATGCAGTGAAAAAAGCGCCGGGCGTTATTGTAAAGCAGGAAGATAACAGTATTAACCTCGTCGGCAAAAGTGGTGTGATAGTGCTGGTCAATGGCCGTCAATTACAGCTTTCCGGCGACGACCTTATCACCTACCTGCAATCTATCGCTTCAGATAATATAGACAGGATAGAGGTCATAACCACGCCACCTGCGCAATATGATGCTGCCGGTAATTCCGGTCTCATCAATATTGTGCTGAAGAAGAACAATAAGAACGGTTTTAACGGTGATGTGCGTGCCGGTTACGAACAGTCCGCATATGGCACTGGTATCGGCGGTGCTAATTTGAAGTACAGGGCCGGCAAACTGAATGTATATGCAGGTGCCAGCTATACCGACGGCGCAAAAGGTGTAATTGAAAGATTGAATACCTACTATCCCGGCAATGCAGCATTATTGTCCGACGCGTATAAAAAGACAATTACAGACCTGCAATATACCGTAGGTGCAGATTATGGGCTGCATAAAAATGGGGTATTGGGTATACAATTCATGGGCAGTGATGTTATTCGTGTAGACAATGAAAACATTAACCTTTTATCTGTTCGGGGCAATAACACAATACCTGATTCCATAGTACACACCAATGCCTGGTATCGCGGTAAGAGAGATAACAATACCCTTAACCTCAACTACGTGTGGAATATTGATACCTCGGGTAAAAAGCTGACCGTAAATGCAAACAGGCTGTGGTATAGCAATAATAAGAACCGGCAGTATGAAACACAGGATTACTATGGCAATTTCTCATCCCCCACAGGCACTTCCAGCATGGATCGCAACATTGGCAACCAAAGCATTCACATCAATACCGCGCAGGCCGATGTGGAACTGCCTTACAAATTCATGAACATCTCTTTTGGTGCCAAAGCAAGCTTCACGGATAATAACAGCGACAATAGCTTCCTGTACTATGCCAATGGCAGCTATTATAATGATCCCGCCGTTTCAGATAACTTCAGCTATACAGAAAATATACAGGCCTTGTATGTAAACCTGCAAAAGACATTGGGTAAATGGAGTTTGCAGGCCGGGCTCAGGGACGAGGCGACACAGACCCACAGTATTTCACTTAACCCCAACCAGGTAAATACGAATGAATACAATGGCCTCTTTCCTACCGCATATGTTGGTTACAATGCTGACAAGGATAATACCTTCAATTTTAACTACAGCAAGCGCATCAATCGCCCTGGCTATTCTGATCTTGATCCGTACAGGTCTTATACATCGCCATATTCATATTCAGTTGGTAACCCTTTTTTGCAGCCATCTTATAATCATAATTTCGAGCTCAATTATGTGTTGAAGGGTAAGTACACATTTACGGCCTTCTATCAGTTGGAACAGAATGCATTTGGAAAGCTCTTCTTTGCTGACTCCAATACCATTTATGTGAAAAGTGCGAATTATGGCAGCAATACAACCTATGGTATCACCGCAGTGGCGCCATGCGATGTTACACCTTGGTGGAGCATGCAGGTGCAGGCCAGCGGCTTTGTGCAGGGAACTGCTTCAGGTTATTATACGGGTACGATACAGCGCTACCAGCAACTTTCGTATTACGGTTATATCGGCAACAGCTTTACCCTAAATAAAGCAAAGACAGTTTTGGCAGAAGTAGATGGTGTTTATGAAAGCAAGTATCTATCAGATCTGTTTTACAGGAAGCCCGAAGGCAGTCTTGATGCAGGTTTCAAATCGTTATTCTTCGATAAAAAACTGATCATCAGTATCAACGCTACCGATATTCTGGCTACGCAAAAAGCCCGCGGAACCAATATTATGACCGGCCAAACCATTAACCATTATTTTGATACACGTAATGTGCGGTTAATGGTGAATTATAAATTTGGTAACAATAAAATAAAAGAAAAAAGAGACCGAAGCACGGGCATTGAAGATGAAAAAAGCAGGGTGTAGAAACAGTCTTTCTGATTTCCACTAAATTTGCTTACTTTCAGAAATAAAACGCCCGCTTATGAAATTGACATTTTACGGACATGCCTGCTTTGCTATTGAGACAAACGGTAAGAAGTTGCTATTCGATCCTTTTATTACAGGTAACGAACTCGCAAAGGATGTAGATATTAATAAAATTGCGGCCGACTATATATTGGTTTCCCATGGCCATGGCGATCATGTTGCCGATCTTGTATCTATTGCTAAGCGCACAGGTGCACAGGTGATCGCCGCTTTTGAGATAGTGGAATGGGTGCAGAAGCAAGGGGTGACCAATGCACACCCTATGAATTTCGGCCCCTATAATTTCGATTTCGGCAAGCTGCATTTCTTGCCCGCCTGGCACAGCAGTGTTATGCCTGATGGCGTTTATGGAGGTAACCCGGGTGGTTTCCTCGTGCATGGCGCGGAGAAGAAGTTCTACTACAGCGGTGATACCTGTCTTATGATGGATATGCAACTAATACCACGCTATGCCAAACTTGATTTTGCGATACTGCCGGTAGGGGGTAATTTTACCATGGATGCCGATGATGCCGTCATAGCCGCAGATTTTATTAAATGCGATAAGATCATAGGTATTCACTTCGACACGTTTGGCTATATTAAAATTGACCACCAGGCCGCAAAAGATAAATTTAAAGCCGCCGGGAAAGAACTAATATTGCCGGAAATAGGGCAAACGATCACATTGTGATTATTGTGTGATATGTGGATAACAATTCCGGCACAGAACGGATAGAGTGCTTATATTTGACCCTAAACAGAAATAATATTTTTAATAACAAGATAAGAAGCCCCTTTAGGGGTTGGGGTTTATGGCTAAAGTAATTGCAATTGCGAATCAAAAAGGTGGGGTAGGGAAGACCACAACGGCCATTAACCTGGCTGCAAGTCTTGCTGTGCTGGAATATAAAACGCTGCTCGTTGATGCAGACCCGCAGGCCAACAGCACTACGGGTAATGGCTTCGACCTTAAGAATATACAGATAAGCCTTTATGATTGCATGGTGAATGAAACACCGGCATCACAGGTAATATTAGGCACCGAAACACCTAACTTAAGCATTCTGCCCAGCCATCTCGACCTTGTAGGTGCGGAGATAGAGCTTATCAATCATCCAAACCGTGAGTTTGTGATGCGCAATGCGCTGGAACCCGAACTGGCCAATTATGATTTCATCATCATAGACTGTTCTCCTTCGCTGGGTCTCATCACGGTCAATGCGCTTGCTGCATCAGATAGCGTGGTAATACCCGTACAGTGCGAATACTTCGCCCTTGAAGGTTTAGGCAAGTTGCTCAATACGATCAAGATCGTACAAACACGCATCAATGCCAACCTGAAAATAGAAGGTATTCTGATGACGATGTACGATGGCCGTCTGCGCCTTTCGAACCAGGTGGTTGAAGAAATAAAAAACCATTTCGGCGATCTTGTATTCAACACCATCCTGCACCGCAATACCCGCCTGGGTGAGGCGCCGAGCTTCGGTATGCCGGCGATATTGTATGATGCCGAGAGCACAGGGGCGGTCAATTATCTGAATCTTGCCAAGGAAATATTGCAAAAGAACAATATGACCAAAATAAAGAACGAGGACAAGATCTTTGAGAAGGAATAAGGTTTCATAAAGTTTTTGATTTTTTGAATTTTTACTTTTGAATTAATACCAGGTATGTCGCAGGTGAATAAAAAACAGGGTTTAGGTAAAGGCATACGTGCACTGCTGGATACTATTGACGAAGAGATAAAGACTACGAAAGAAGGTGTGCCTGCGGTATCAGGACAAAACTCGAATAACAATAACAACACCAACACAAATAATATTGCACGCATACCGCTCGATCAGATCGCGGTAAATCCCAAACAGCCACGTCACGATTTTGATGCACAGGCGCTGAGTGAGCTTGCGGAAAGTATTAAGCTGCATGATATCATACAGCCCATCACGGTTATTAAGATCGGGCAAAACAAGTTCCAGCTTATCAGCGGTGAGCGCCGTTTGCGCGCATCTAAAATGGCAGGCCTTGTGGATATACCTGCCTATGTGCGTAGTGCAGACAGCCAGGGCGTGCTGGAAATGGCACTTCTGGAAAACCTGCAACGCGAGAATCTTAATGCTATTGAAATAGCACTGAGCTATCGCCAGCTTATGGACGAGTGTGGCCTTACGCAGGAGCAGGTAGCCGAGCGTATGAAAAAAGAACGCAGCACCGTAGCCAACTATTTACGTTTATTAAAACTTCCCCCGGATATACAAAAAGCTGTACGTGATAACCAGATCACAATGGGCCACGCACGTGCTATCATTGGTCTTGAGCAGGTGGAGCAGCAGTTATATGTATTCCGCGAAACCATGCAGCGCGGCCTTTCCGTGAGGCAGGTAGAGCAGATGGTGAAGGATATGGTAAGTGAGAGAGCCCCCGCTGCCCCTAAAGCCCCGGCTGCAAAATTGCCACATGCCTACAAGCGTATTGAAGACAATATGGCATCTCATTTTTCCACACGCGTAAAGCTGGACAGGAAAAAGAATGGCAAGGGTACCGTAGTTATAGAGTTCTATAATGATGAAGACCTCGAGCGCATCATGGATAAAATGAAGCTGTAATAACTCCCGGTTAAAATAACCATTCCTGCAAAACATTTTATATAGTTTATTGCTTTGTTTTGATGTATTTATCTAATATTTTGTACATTTATGACGAAAATCTAACTGCATGAGATATATTTATCTTACATTAATAGCATTTTTCTTCTCTGCGTCTGCATTCGCCAGCCTTAGCCCCATTGCCGGATCCGGTAATGTGTGTATCGGGCTTACAGACACTTTAACTAATACTACTCCCGGTGGTATATGGAGCAGTAGTAATCCTACACTGGCGTCGGTTGGTGCTTCATCGGGCATTGTAACCGCGCATGGTGTTGGTTCTGTTACCATAATATACACTGTCGGCACAAATGCTGTGGCTAAGGTGGTAACTATCAATTCTCTGCCCAATATATACAACGTATTCGGCGGCGGCGCATATTGTGCCGGCACAGGTGGCGTACATATCGGTGTTGACGGTTCCGAGCTTGGCGTTAGTTATCTTTTGTATTATGGTTCATCGGTTACCGGTTATGCAATAGGTACCGGTGACACTACAGATTTTGGAACGCTTACCGTGGGTGGTGTATATACTGTGCTTGCTACAAATGGTATCACCGGCTGCAGCAACGCCATGACGGGTTCCGCTTCAGTAACTATCATCCATTGGTTACACCAATGGTTACAGTTACAGCTTCTACCGGCAATACTATATGCCCGGGTACTTCTGTACTTTTTACTGCGCTACCTGCTAACGGTGGTTCAGCGCCAACATACTTGTGGAATATTAACGGAACCGATGTGGCAACCGGCAACACGTACAACTTTATTCCTGCGGATGGGGATGTTGTGAAAGTGAAAATGACCGCAAATGCTACATGCGCATCGTCCGAACTGGCAACTGACAATTTAAGAATGACGGTACTGCCACATGAAACACCATCAGCGGTGATCACTGCCGATCCCGGGGATACTGTTTGCCAGTATGCGCTTGCGCATTTATATGTTGAGGGGGCTTTTGGAGGTTCCGCTCCTCTGTATTCCTGGTTTGTGAATGGAGTGCATGAAGGGGCCGGTATTGAATTTTCATATGCACCTGCCACAGGTGATGTGGTTACCTGCCAGCTTAGCAGTAATTATTTGTGTCGTCTTGCCAATACTGTTCCCAGCAATGGTATTACCATGACGGTTACACCGCTTGTGGTACCAGTAGTGTCTATTGTGAGCAATCCCGGCCTTACTATTGATGGCGGTACCAGCGAATCGCTCACTGCCGTTGTTACCAATGGCGGCACTCACCCTACGTACCAGTGGGAGATAAACGGGGTACCTGTAAATGGCGCTACATCAGCTACATTCACTTACAATAACTTTGCTAATTACGATTCTGTTACCTGTATTGTTACATCCAGCGGTTTCTGCGATGGCATCAGTGCATTCAGTTGGGTGTATATTACCATCAGCACCACCGGTGTAATGCAGGCTGTCACTCCCGGTGGCGACGTGCAGTTGTTCCCTAATCCTAATAAAGGAACTTTTGCTATTAAAGGCGCTGTAGGCAATACTGATGAGAATGTATTACTACAGGTTACAGACATGCTCGGGCATATTGTATATACAACAGAAATTAAGGCAGTGAATGGCAATATTAACGAGCAACTATCCCTTGCCAATGTAGCATCAGGTATGTATATCCTCAACCTGCACACCGCTGCTGGTAACAAGGCGTTCCATTTCGTTGTAGAAAACTAATATTCGTAGAGATGCAATGACGTATCTGCAAATGCAATAACAGAAAAAGGTGCGGAACCAATCGGTCCCGCACCTTTTAACTTCTTGTAATTCCCCTTGGAATTTGGAATTTTATTTTTTGGAATTTCCCTTCAATTATTCCCCCCGCACATCAATATCCCTTAAGGTAAAATAGTACATGCCCTGCCTGCCGGGGTAAAAGCCTGCGATTTGTGCATCCTTGCTGCCGGCAAGC
>CAIJNJ010000063.1 GCA_903821975.1 uncultured Bacteroidota bacterium | reverse complement strand
TCATATCCCATTCGTGCATGCTGGCCTCAACCATGCGCTTGATTTCAGTAATTATGAAACAGAATTGTTCCGTTATAGCAACCTGCAATTAGGCATCGGGAAGAAAAAGAGTGAATGTTTCAACCTTCCCGCTTCTTCACCCGACCATGGCAAAAACATAGCCGCCTATTACTTCTGGGTATTCCCGAATATGATGTTCAATTTTTACCCGTGGGGCCTGTCGGTAAATCTTGTACAACCTATCAGTGTCGACGAATGTAAGGTCTCCTTTTTCACCTATGTATGCGATAGTTCCATGCTGCATACCGGCGCAGGTGCCGGTCTCGATACAGTGGAGCTCGAAGATGAAGAAATAGTGGAGAATGTACAGAAAGGCATCCGCTCCCGTTTTTATAAGCACGGCAGGTATTCCGTAACCCGCGAGCAGGGCACGCATCATTTTCACTCATTGATCGCTCAATTCATGAATTCATGAGCGACCTCAAACGTACACTTGGTTTATCCACTGCATTATCAGTTGTTATAGGCGGGGTTATCGGTTCAGGTATTTTTATGAAGCCTGCGCTTATGGCCGCGCAATTGGGCTCACCGGTACTGCTGCTAAGTGTTTGGGTGGTAGCTGGTATCATTACCCTGTTTGGCGCGCTTAGCAATGCAGAGGTTGCTGCTATGTTTCCCGAAACGGGCGGCCAGTATGTGTTCTTTGAGAAAATGTATGGCAGTGGCTTTGCCTTCTTATATGGCTGGGCTGCATTTGCCGTTTTCAATACCGCCGGCAATGCATCTATTGCATACATCTGCGCCCAGTACACAGATTATTTCGTTACACTGCCTCGTTTTTCAGGTGCTGTAGAACACGCGGTGCACTTGCATATCCCATGCATCGGCAATATTTTCCCACTTGAGAATTTTGGCGTAAAGATGCTGACCGCGCTTATCATTGTACTGCTCTCTTTTATCAATCATTACAGCGTACAGTACGGCGCTGCATTACAGCGCTTTCTCAGTTCATTAAAAATCGTTGCCATTGCCCTGCTTATAGGCGGCATCTTATTTTCAGGCCATGGCTCACTGCACAACATCACCGCGCCATCACCAGGCATGCCACATGGTTTCGCCCTGGTAGGTGCATACATGGCGGCAATAGCAGGCGCATTTTGGGCATACGATGGCTGGAATAATATCACGTTTGTTGCCGGGGAGATAAAGGACCCGCAAAAAAATATCCCAACCAGCCTGTTTGCAGGTTTAATGTTTTGTATGATCATCTACCTGCTCGTCAACATTGCATTTGTCTATGTGCTGCCGCTTCACCAAATGGCCACGTCTTCGTTCGTGGCATCCGATGCTGCAAGTGCCGTGTGGGGTGTTATGGGTGGTGGCATTATTGCGCTTATGGTCATACTCTCTACATTCGGCACTGCCAATGCAAACATTATGGCCACCGCTCGTGTCACCTATGCAATGGGGCAAACAAGTAATTTATTCTCGTGGGCGGGCAGGCAGCAGCCAAAATATCATACACCCGGCAATGCATTATGGCTCAATGCAGCCTGGAGTGTTATCCTCATCATCAGTGGCTCATTCGATACCCTCACAGACATGCTCATTTTTGTAAGCTGGTTTTTCTACGGCATGAGTGCATTAGGCGTTATCATACTCCGGTATAAGATGAAAGATACAAGCCGCCCGTACAAGGTCCCCGGTTATCCCCTGGTCACATTATTCTTCGTGCTGTTCACAGTATTTTTCCTCAGTGTCACTGTCTATACCGATGTTACCAATTACCACAACGGCAAGGCAAATACCATAAACTCTTTGTTAGGCATAGCTATTACCTGCGCAGGTATCCCATTATATTTATGGAGAAAAAAGAAAAGATTTAGTTGAAACCCACTTATCAACTGTTACCATCCTGAGCATAGTCGAAAGGAACCTATAAAATTATTGTCATCCTGAACATAGTCGAAAGGAACCTATAAATTATTGTCATCCTGAGCGTAGTCGAAGGGAACCTATCAACTTATCAACTGTTGCCATCCTGAGCATAGTCGAAAGGAACCTATAAAATTATTGTCATCCTGAGCGTAGTCGAAGGGAACCTATCAACCTTACTTCGTCCCTGTAAACACACAAGTAGTGGTGTTGATAACATCAGTGATGTAAGTGGTCATAGTAAGTGTGCCCGTAGTGCTCAGGCTTGCAACGCCACCTGTCAGGTAAGAATTACCACAAAGGTCGTTGAACTGCTGTGCAGCTATGCTGAAACTACGGTCGTTAACTGTAGCCACTACCGATACCGCTTTGTAACAAGCATTTTCACCAAACCATGCACCTACACTAAGTGTATTACCATCAGCCCCGGCACCTATGTATTGTGTAGCTGTTCCCCTGGAAGTGTCGGGAGAGTTGCTGAAGTAACACATGCTCGTACCATTCCATGTGCCTATGAATTTTACATTGGCATTTTCAGCCGGTCCTATCTTGGTGCACGACGCAACAGACAACATTGCAATAACGGCAATTGATAGTAATACTGCTGTTCTTTTTCCGGAAATGCTAACAGATAGTAATTTCTGCATCATATGATCTCTTTGTAATAAACGCTTAATAGAATTTGATGGTAATATAGTACTAAAACTCAAAAATATATATTTTATGCCAAACCCGTATCAAAAATACGAATTTTCATCATGGAAAATACCATTAAACCCTATGGAGATCATACAAGCCAATGGCAATACGGGCTAAATAGCCGGTGGCTCGTACCTTACAAAGAAGGCTATCCATACAGACCTTGCCAGCCGCTGTATGGGGGGTTGCAGCAAGATCAATAGCGCTGCATTGCACCCCAGCCACCAGAATAACCGGTTATCGTGTACTGACATGCCTATTGTGAACCACCAGATGATAAAAGTAACCCCGCTTAAGAAAACAGTAAGCCCATAGCTCACAAACCCCGTCCCGAAATAGAACCCTGTTTGCAGCTCAAACCGCTGCCCGCACACGGGGCATACGTCCGGCATCTTCATGGTATCCTTAAGGTCATACGGATTGGGGTTGACGAAAAGGTCGCCTCTCCTGCAATGAGGGCATTTATTCGTTAAAACACTCTGTAAAAGCCCCGGCCTGTTTCCTGATTGTTCTGTGCTCATAACTCATGGTATTATTCACCACAAAGTTACGAAGACCAACACTACGGTATTGTTTAATATAGCTGTTCTGTTGTACTTTTTACTGCTTCACAAATTTTTTTGCATCGATACCATTCACCTTAACAAAGTACACGCCTGCCGGCAGGTCTGAGATGTCTACTTGTATCTTTTGGGAGTTATACTCATTCGTATATACTGTTTGCCCTAAGAGGTTAATGATGGAAAGTTGGGTGATGGGGGCATTAGTTGATTGTATAGAGAGTTGGGATTTGGTGGGATTTGGGAAGATAGTTACATGGCTAATTACTGCATTTAACTGGTTTACAGCATTAGGCAGAATAGATTCATAGCCACCGCAAATGCTGTCATGATTATCAATATACATATAACCACCCGTTTCACTCGAGTAGGGATATCCTGTTGAACTGTATGAATAATTATTATAAGAAATACCGGACTTCCCGAAACCAATACTATATGTGTATGTAGTATTCCCGATCTCACTAACACCAACAATTGGCATTTCAGACTCGAATTCTACAAACCCGGATGGGTACGCAAT
This sequence comes from uncultured Bacteroidota bacterium, assembly GCA_903821975.1. GTDB lineage: Bacteria > Bacteroidota > Bacteroidia > Chitinophagales > Chitinophagaceae > Nemorincola. The sequence continues at coordinate 374 of CAIJNJ010000063.1, read as the reverse complement.
ATTATTTACGTCAACAATACAGACTGTATCAGGGCATACACTTCCCGAAGTATATGTTTCCTTTGGAAAAAAGTGATAAAAGTAAGCTGCATTCCACTCTTCAGGCATCAGCGTTGTATCCATTAATAAAGTCGTATCATATGAACTACTGACAATTCCATAGGAGTACGAAGTGGTTACATAAGGTGTCGTCCCGCCTGAATATGTTGTAGTGTGGACACAATAGGATAAGAAATGTTGCTAAGAAGTGCGTCAATCCTACACTTTAGGGCATAAAAAAACCTCACAATCGATTGATTATGAGGCTTTTAAGTCGGGGAGACAGGATTCGAACCTGCGACCCCCTGGTCCCAAACCAGGTGCGCTACCGGCCT
>CAIJNJ010000062.1 GCA_903821975.1 uncultured Bacteroidota bacterium | reverse complement strand
ATGGCTTATGATAATGTTATACATTAAAGTTTACCTTTACTTTTTAATGTTTTTTTTACGTCTTCCCAACTACGCTTGGGCTCATCTTTACGAGATTCGGCAACAATTACGTCCAGCAAATCTTCAATTTCTTCCTGGTGCTGTTCAATAGTTTTCAACTTGATAATAACAGCAGTCCGCTTATTATTTTCATCAGTAATAAATTGACACCTTTCATATGTTCTGTTTTTCAAATTTACTATTTTAAACTTAAAAAATCATTATAGATATGATTTAATAATTAAGATACCAATATAAAAAGGGATGCTATTTCTGTATTCCTTAAAACGTTGTTTTTAAAGATCAGGTATCGCGCTATAAGTTAATTATTCACTGATGATGGCCAACTTTCGGGTTTAGCTCCCCATTGTTTGTTGGGGTTAGGGCCCATTACAAATTCAAGCACGCCGCCCTTCATTAACGTAGCATGGTCTATGTATGTCTTTGTGTAGGGTGTTCCATCTAATGTTACGCTTTGTATGTAAGGGTGATCTTTAGCGTTGTTAGTTGCCTTAATAAAGAACTGTTTTCCGTCGGGGAGCTTGATGGCAACATTATCGAACATCGGGCTGCCGAATACATATTCTCCGTTTGCGGGGTTTGCCGGGTAAAGACCCATCATGCTCCATACGGCCCAGGCGCTCATTTGCCCGCAATCTTCATTGCCTGCATAGCCATCAGGCGCATCGTGATACATCGAGTCAATAATGAAGCGTATCTTTTCCTGTGTTTTCCATGCGGCGCCCACGAAGGTGTACATGTAAGCGATATGGTGGCTGGGTTCATTGCCATGTGCATACTGGCCTATCAGGCCGCTAACATCTGGTGGTGCGCTTTCCCCTTTTACTTTTGAAGAAACAGTAAACAAGGAATCAAGTTTCAGGATGAACTTATCATAGCTGCCGTATTCTTTTGCAAGGCCCCTTACATCATGAGGTACGAAGAAGGTGTATTGCCATGCGTTGCCTTCTTCATACATAGACTTGCCTTCCGTAGAAGTAAGGTAAGGGTCAAAGGGCACAACCCATTTGCCGTCTGCATTCTTTCCCCTGATAAAGCCGGTCGATTTGTCGAACAGTTTTTTGTATGCCTGCGACCGGGCCATGAATGTCTGGTAATCTTTAGTATAGCCAAGTTTCTTTGCCACCTGCGCTATGCACCAGTCGTCGTATGCATACTCAAGGGTTATGGTCACGCTATAGCTGCCTTTATCCTGTGGCAGGTAGCCGTATTTTATATAGTCTTTAGTGCCCCTTACGTTTTGATAGGCGCTTTTCTTCATTGCTGTATATGCCCTTTCTCCATCAAGGCCGGGTGTATTTTTGAGGATAGCATCGGCAAGCACAGGCACTGCATGATAGCCACTCATGCAGTTTGTTTCGTAAGTGCTCAAGTCCCATACAGGCAACAGGCCGTTCTCGTCGTAGAACGCCAGCATGCTGTTAAGTATGTCTACGTTGCGCTCCGGTTGTGTAAGTGTAAATAATGGGTTCAGCCCCCTGAAGGTATCCCACAATGAAAATACAGTATAGCGTTGACCATTCTTCATTTTCAGTTTGTCATCATTGGCATTTCTGTATTCACCATCCGCATCCGAATATAACACAGGGGCCATGCAGGTATGGTAAAGCCCACTGTAGAAAACACGCTTGAGTTTATCATCAGATGTTTGCACAGATATCTTACTTAACTCGGCTTCCCATTTTATGGCTGCGTTCTTTATCACGTCTGTCGCTTCCCAGCCATCTATTTCTTTCAAGGCCTGCAATGCTTTATCTGTACTAACAGTAGATAATCCTACTTTCATAAGCAGCGGCCTTGCGGCCAGATCACCAAATATCATTTGGGCATTCATTACAGTGAATACTCCTTTTTTGTTTTTGAAACGCTCGTCATAGTATGTATGTAGTTTTTCGAACGGGATGGATGTGCGCGCCGCAAAATATACGCGCTGCACTTTAGCCCAGCCTGTAGAGTACCTGTAGCCAATTATCGTAGAATCGTCTATCTGTGTAATGGACGATTCTGTAGTACTGTCATAATTGATCATAAAGCCCATGTTGAAGCGAACAACAGGTTTGCTGCCAACGGGGAAGAAATATTGATGCAAGCCACAATGCTCCGTGGCGGTCAGGGTTACTTTAATACCATTATCCAATGCTACACTATAAAAGCCGGGCCATTTTTGCTCGTTCTTATGGCTGAATTTCACTTTAAAATGCGCTGCAGTATCAGGTATCGGGCTTATATTGGGCATTACCGAGATGTCGCACCAGTCGCCGCAGCCGGTGCCGCTGAGGTGCATATGGCTAAAGCCTGCAATGGTCTCGCTGGAATAGTTATACCCGCTGCACCAGTCCCAGCCTTCATCGCCATTATCGGGGCTTAGCTGCACCATACCAAAAGGCACTGTTGCCCCTGGATAGGTATGGCCATGGCCGCCGGTGCCCACGGAGGGGTCGGCATAACGTATCAGTTTCTGGGCAAAGAGACCTGTATTTAATAAAACCAGTGCGAGGCAAAGGGAATAGCATTTTTTTGAAATAACGGACATTTTCTTTTGCTGGGATAAATGAAATAATATGAATAGGTAAATAGCAGATAAAAGTAAGTTTTTTCTTTTTATGGCATTTATCTATCTTACGAAGTATAACCAATAGATCTACATTGAAGATTTATTTAAATAATGAGGTTTTCGCATTTTGCGCCATTTAACTTACCACATATGAACAGACGACTTTTTGTAAAACAGACATCGATGGCGACTACGGCTATATTATTATCCCGGTATACCAAAGTATGGGGTAGTGAGACAAATTTTTCCGTGGTGCGTATAGCGCAGGGAGAAAGGAATTTTACCAGCAAGGCTGTAGAAAAAGTGATCGCAGAGATAAAGGGCAATATTGGTAATAAAGAACTGGCGTGGATGTTTGAAAATTGCTTCCCGAATACATTGGATACCACGGTTGATTTTGATATGGTAGATGGCAAGCCGGATACGTATGTGATCACCGGGGATATTGAT
>CAIJNJ010000061.1 GCA_903821975.1 uncultured Bacteroidota bacterium | reverse complement strand
GGTTGATGAAAATGCAGCAACAACCTGTGCGCGAAATGGTGGCAGTGAGCTTGCGTAGTGCCTGGCTCATAAGACGTGCCACCTATATCACGAAGACAGATACCGCGCCAGTGCTTTATTAAGGAAACAGGCTATGGGAAATAAAAAAATTGTTTAATTTTCGGAAATGAAACGAATATTACTTGTTGTTTTCTTGTGTTTTATCGCGTTGCAAGGTTATTCTCAGATCGGGATAGAATACCAAAGTTACCCAACTCTCTTTGGTTTGTTCGGTGGTGCCGGTTGCGCAACTTCTAATAATTATGATGTGGCCCCATCCGGTGGATTTTACTTTGAGAAATCTTTGCAGGGCAGCAGATATAACATTGGTGCAGTGCTGCTATACCAGCAATATTCTTTATTCTACGATAATGAGGCCAATTCCGCAAAACACGAATTAGGGTATGCAGGTGAAACAATGCGCTACAAGAGCAGTTACGTGTTTATTGATCCGCAATTCAGCTACCTGCTGAAAAACAAGATCAATTTTAATACCTGGGTAAATGTAAATGCAGGAGTAGGCTTTAAAGTAAGTGGTTTTGATTCTGTGCATAAGTGGGACCGCGGTTACTATACCAATGGTTTTTATACTACTACGAATACCGGTATAGGCCAGTATGACAGTGTTTTAGATGGGTCAAAGAATATGAGATCAATGCTGATACGCTTTGGAGTAGGTCTCACAGAAAATATACACCTGGGCAACAGGGGGCATTTCTGGTTTTCGTTTAAAGAAGATTTTGGTTTTATAGCAAAAGGCCTCACCCAAACTGGCACGGCTGCTGCCGGCAGTCCCGCCCCAGGCCCATATACAATCCAAAAGCTCAACCCCGGTTATATTTCTTTACAGGTAGGTATCTCATATATTAAGGGAAGAAGCCACGATTAAAAAGAAAAGCAGGGTATGAAAAGAATTATTCTGATTACTCTTCTTTCTATTGTTACCGTTATTTCCTATGCACAAGGCGGCGGCATGTATGGTTTCCAGACCGGGATAGGTTATGGCACAGCATATAAACCAAAGATCACACCCGCGTTAGAGGGATATTATTTAAAGAAGATAAGCCCGCGCCTATATATCGGAGCATCGTTGTTTTTCCAGAAATACTCCTTTCTCAATACCATAATAAAAGATACCGCCAATCTCAATTATGGGGAAGTGCTCAGCGTAGGCCAACGGAGTTCCTATCTTTTCTTTTGCCCTAAAATAGATTTCGGCTTCGGTTACCATAAGTATATACATGCCGATATTTCATTCGGCCCGGGCCTATACCTTGGCGGTAACCAATACACCAACCAATTCCAGCCCTACTGGACTACAACATCAGGTTATAGTTATGGTGCAGACACTGTTTCTTACAATACTACATACAATATTCCCAAGGTGCTCTTCCGGGTGGGAGCAGGTATATCAGAGCGATTACCTACACATGGGTATTGGAATATCGTATTCTCACAGGAATTCAGCTATCTCCCCGGCTATGTCAGCCATGGCAGCCCTAACCTGAGTATAGGTTACATATCTTTCCAGGTAGGCGTTATGCACAAATATCCGATGGTGTTTGTAGAATACTAAGCCACCGTTTGAACATTGAAAGTACACTCAAAAAATGGATCAGGAACCGGTCGGTACCGCCCCTTGGCGCTGACCGGTTTAGCTTGTAGGAACTGAAGAAAATGATAGTGTGATTTTAATGTCCCGATGGTATATGCTATCCAATTCTGGAACATCAGGATAAGCCTCAAAATAGGACCTTTGCGCCTGCGTGCCTTTGCGTTAAACTTGGTATAGGCATTAACCAATAAAAAAGGATATTGAGTTGTCTCAATATCCTTTTTCAATGATTTAATATCGTGAACGATTAGTCGCGGTAGTCGTAATCG
>CAIJNJ010000060.1 GCA_903821975.1 uncultured Bacteroidota bacterium | reverse complement strand
TTTCTTCAAAGGAAAAATTGAGAGAGTTGAAAGCCAGCGTGGATACACTTACACTTACGGCTACTCCCATACCACGCACGCTGCAATTCTCCCTGATGAATGCCCGTGACCTCAGCATCATTAATACCCCACCCCCAAACAGGCAGCCGGTACAAACAGAAGTAGCAGTATTTGATGAGTTCACTATCCGTGATGCTGTATATTATGAAGTGGAAAGGGGCGGACAGGTGTTCTTTGTACATAACCGTGTACAGAGCCTTCCGGAGATGGTGACCTTGCTGCGCAACCTTTGCCCAGACTTGAGTATTGGTATGGCGCATGGGCAGATGGAAGGGCACCTGTTGGAAGAAGCCTTGTTCAAGTTCATAGAAAAGGAATACGATGTACTTTGTTGCACTAACATTGTAGAGAGTGGTGTGGATATTGCCAATGCAAATACTATAATCATCAATAACGCGCACCAGTTTGGCCTCAGTGACTTGCACCAGCTTCGCGGCCGTGTGGGCAGGAGTAATAAAAAGGCGTTCTGTTATTTACTGGCACCGCCTATGAGCCTGCTGCCCAATGACAGCCGTAAACGATTGCAGACACTGGAGCAATTCAACGAATTGGGCAGCGGTTTCCAGATAGCCATGCGCGACCTGGATATACGTGGTGCCGGCAACCTCCTTGGCGGCGAGCAAAGCGGCTTTATTGCCGAGATAGGTTTTGAGATGTACCAGAAGATACTCGCCGAGGCCATGCGCGAATTGCGCAATACCGACTTCAAAGAAGTGTTTGCAGAGGAGATCAACCGCAAGAAAGATTTTGTAAGCGACTGCACCATAGATACCGACCTCGAGGTACTGATACCGGATACTTATGTGGAAAATATCACGGAGCGCCTTTCATTGTACACCCAGCTGGATGATATAGAAACCGAAGAAGAACTCAACAAATTTGCGCTGGAGCTTACCGACCGTTTCGGCCCAATACCCGCCCAGGTGCAGGACCTGTTCACTACCCTGCGGTGCAGGCAGATAGCACAGGAGCTTGGTTTTGAAAAGCTGATCTTAAAGAACCAGCAGATGCGCCTATACTTTGTGAGCAACCCCGATTCTCCCTATTTCGAATCTGATACCTTCAACCACATCCTTAAGTATATACAGACACAAACCGCAAATGCCCGCCTCAAGCAGGTAGGTAAAAACTTCCTGCTGGTGGTAGATAGAATGAAGACGATGAAAAATGTTTTGCATTTCCTGGAAGGGATGAGTAAATCTCAGCAAAATATCATTTAATATTTTAGTATTTGGTTATCATATATTATTATATTTGGGTGCTATATCCGTATGATAAAACCAAATTTTTACTTTTCGTTACTGCCCCTTTTCATTATTTTCATTTGCTCCTGTAAGAAATCAGATAATAATATTATCTCTTACGGGCAAATCTCGGGCCTGTCTCCAATACCAAATATGTCGTCAGTTGATACAAGACTGCCATATCCTTATTTTACCAACATCTGGGGTGTCTTAACCACCGTTACAATAAGGGGGAATTACTCTGATACAAACGGCATTAGACCTATATATGCAAACGATGCAACTGCATATTTTAATTACCTGAAAGGCGATGGTAATGCTGGGTCTGTTACTGTAAATAATTATGTGCTGGACACCTTTCCACTTACCAAAAATGTTCCCTATTCACTATTTTATATGAATGCAAATCAGGCCGTTTCCGATAGTCTGAATTTTATGACAGATAATAATTGGATAGTTAGCGGCAACAATAATGTACCGGCTATCTCATATAATTATACCGGTTCCTTTCCTGCTTTTTATGGCACCTTGCCTTTTCAATTATCTTCTTCGAGTGACTACACAATTATTTTTGACAGCACTAATACAGACGGAGCAGACTCAGTTTACATTGCAATTTGCGCCAGCGAAACGGGGGGATCCGGTACCGGAAGAGTGATGGCTACCAGCCCTGTAAGTACACATGGAGGTAGTGCAACATTGCCGGCTTCACTTATACAGGAGTTTTCTTCGTCTGCTGTTATCCAAGCATATTTAGAGATCATCGTTTACAAATACACTATTAAAACTTTTGGTAATAAACGCTATGCTTTTGTAAAGATGAATGAGACGATACAAAATGTCACAATTAATTGATTGACCTGGTAAAAACCTTTTGATGAAAATATTTGCAGCTCTGTGTTTAAGTATTACAATAGCGATCTGTTTTACTAACTGTAAAAAAAGCAAGAATGCTACTACCACGGCAACGCCAGTAATTGATACCCCTTTTATTTATGGGTATTTAGAAGCTGATATACAGGATGAGCAAGACGCTCCGGGAGATACATTTACAGTTATTGAGTATGCAAGCGTACGCTTTCTTAATGATTCCATTACCAATTCGCTCGTATATCCTGACTATGCTGTGGTAAATGGCGATACTTTACCTTCTCCAAACTTTAATAATTTCTATTCCTTCAATTTTGCCGGAGGCGTTAATTGGAACATACTTGGTAATACCTCTGTGCCATCAATCTCTTACTCGTCGCCCGGTACTTTCCCTGACTACCTTGGAACGATACCGGATACGGTAATTGTGTTGAATGGAATGACATTAAACATCAGCCCGCAACTAACGAATAATGCTGACTTTATAAAAATAATTCTTTCCGGTCCGGTAGATGGTGGCTATGTAGGCATTTACAGCACGTCGAGCGGTACAATTACAATTCCATCATCAGAATTAGCGTATTATTTTAGCCCAGAAATGGGGCACTACGCGGAGCGAGGTCTTGCCCAAATCGAAGTGATCGCTTCAAAATATGACTATACGGTTATCAACGGTAAAAGGTATCAGTTCTTACGGACCAAGACTATATTGAAACCAGTATATGTTCTGTAATTTTTTTAAAACTATTAATCTGGCATTTACAGCTCCTTCCTCAATCTTGCCACAGGTATATTTAACTGTTCCCTGTATTTAGCTACAGTGCGGCGGGCTATGTTGTAGCCCTTTTCTATCAGCATATCGGTAAGATGTTCGTCGCTGAGTGGTTTGCGCTTGTTTTCCGCACCTATCATGTCGTTAAGTATGGTCTTCACCTCGCGGGTCGATACTTCTTCACCGCTTTCGGTCTGCAGTGACTCAGAAAAAAAGTATTTCAGTTTATAAGTACCGTACTCTGTCTGCACATACTTGCTGTTTGCCACCCTCGATACCGTTGATACGTCCAGGTTGGTCATCTGGGCTATGTCTTTAAGTATCATGGGCTTTAAAGCCGTTTCATCGCCGGTGATGAAAAACTCCTTCTGAAAATCCATTATCGCCTGCATGGTGTGTAGCAGGGTATGCTGCCGTTGCTTTATGGCATCTATGAACCATTTAGCCGAATCCAGCTTTTGCTTGATAAAGATCACGGCCTCTTTCTGCTGTTTATTCTTCTTTTCACCGCGGTCATACGCACGCATCATTTCCTTGTACCCTTCTGATATACGAAGCTCAGGGGCATTCTTCGAATTGAGCGACAACTCCGGTACGCCGTTATTATTAAAAACAAAGAAGTCAGGTATGATGTAGCTTTCCGCTTTGTTCAGTACCGCAAAGGCTGCACCGGGTTTGGGGTTCAGTTTAATGATGATGCCGATCACGTTCTTAAAGTCCTCATTATCCAACCCCAGGTGTTTTTGTATCTTATCGTAGTGCTTCTTTATGAACTCGTTAAAGTATTTATCCAGTATCTCTATAGCATCACGCACAGGCTTTGCGGGGCTCATTCTCTTCAGTTGCAGCAGCAGGCATTCCTGCAATGTCCATGCACATATACCCGGCGGGTCGAATTGTTGTATTTGCTGTATAAGATCGCCTATCTCCTCGGGGGTAGTATCTATGTTTTGCCCAAAGGCAAGGTCGTCCACTATCGAGGTCACCTCTCTGCGCAGGTATCCATCCTCGTCAAGGCTGCCTATTATCTGCTCGGCTATTCGGTGATTGCGTTCATCCAGTTCCAGCATGCCAAGTTGATCCAGCAGGTAATCATGAAAGCTTGTTTCTACTTTTGCGGGGGTTACCTGCCTTTCATTATCACTGCTGCCGTAGTAATCGTCACTGTAATCATACCCACCACTCTCGTCGTCCTCACGCCTTAAAAAATCATCAAGGTCCACTTTCTCGGCAGTATCATTGCTTAGTTCCACATCTTCACCCGGCTGCTCCCCTTCTTCCGATTCGGCAGAACTTTCTCCCAATTCATAGCTATCCTGGTCAGCAGGGCCTTCCAGTTCAAATTCCAGTGCGGGGTTTTCTTCCAGTTCTTCCTTTATCCTTTCTTCCAGGTTGGCAGTAGGTATCTGCAGCAGTTTCATTAGCTGAATCTGTTGCGGCGATAATTTCTGCAGTAATCTCTGCTGGTTCGACTGTCTTAACATAATATACCTCTCTGCCTTATGCAAAAATAAAATTTAAAGCCACAAAACAACATTCTGATTGCCATATGGACCGTTAATATTTATTTGTAACCATTTATTAAAAATGCTTCTTTTATAAAAACTATATTGTATATTGTCAGTAATAAACGACGCTGCGGCCGGAATGACTAAAAAACCATACATATCACCATCCTTTTCTTACGTTCCTTTAGAAGAGACACTACAAATTGCTCCAAAAAAGAAACGCTTATTCATAGGGATACCCAAAGAAACTTCTTTCCAGGAAAACCGTGTGGCACTTACGCCCGAGGCGGTATCCGTACTTGTGAACGATGGCCACGATGTGGCTGTAGAGCATGGTGCGGGTGATGGCTCCTTCTACTTCGATAATGATTACAGCGAGGCAGGCGCGCATATTGTTTATGACAAGGCAGACCTTTATAAAGCAACAACAATCATAAAATCGGCGCCGATCTCTGATGAGGAAGCAGGCTTACTACAGCCCAACCAGGTGGTTATCTCACCTATTCACATGCCTTTGCTAAAAGCGGAGATCATGGAGCAGTTGATAGCCAAAAAGATCATTGCTATAGCTTTCGAGTCAATTAAAGATGATGCTGGCACTTATCCTATTGTGCGCTCCATGAGCGAGATAGCCGGCAACTATGCCATACTTATGGCGGCACGGTATTTAGGCAACCAGGATAATGGCAAGGGTGTGTTACTGGGTGGTATATCCGGTGTGCCGCCTGCAAGGGTACTCATAATTGGTGCGGGTGTGGTGGGTGAGTTTGCAGCGCGTGCTGCATTCGGACTTGGTGCCTCTGTTAAGATATTCGACAATTCTATTTACCGCCTTATGCGGTTGCAGAATAATATAGGCAGGCGTTGTTTTACATCGGTCATAGAGCCGGTAACACTTGCCGAAGAGCTTTGCAGTGCGGATGTGGCTGTTGGCGCGTTAAAGCCCGTTAACGGCATTACACCGGTAGTAGTTACAGAGCAGATGGTGAGCAATATGAAAGCAGGCTCAGTAATCATAGATGTGAGTATGGACAGGGGTGGTTGTTTTGAAACATCACGGCTTACTTCTCACGAAAAACCAACGTTTAAAAAATATGATGTGATCCATTATTGTGTGCCTAATATCGCGTCGGGCGTATCACGTACCGCCTCCCGCGCTATAAGCAATGTATTGATGCCCATCTTGCAACAGTGCGCCGAACTGGGAGGCGTGGAAGAAATAATAGTAGAAAAAAGCGGTATTAGGCGTGGGGTTTATGTGTACAAAGGTTGTGTTACCAGTGCCCCGATTGCAAAAAGG